>JAFRKU010000028.1 GCA_017431585.1 bacterium
CGAAACGCCGCCTGCCAGACGTACCCACGACCGTACAGACGGGAATGCTTTCCCGCCAGTAACTCACGCGCCACCTGGCGCGCCCGGGCCGCTGCCCGGCGCTCCAGGGCGCAAGACTCGGCCTTTGCTGGCCACACCAAGCCGGTTTTCCAGAGCGGAAAATACTGGCCTTTCTGCAACGCCACTTCCCGAAACGTGTTCGGGAAGCGGTCGGAGTCGACGCGATTTAAAAACACATCGCCGACCATCCGGCGATGTTCATCTGTGCAGGCGTCGCTCCCGGCCTCATTGTAAATAATGAGAGCCAGGATGTCCACGTCCGCCTCGGTGAAGGACCACTGGTCCTCCACCGTCACGGTTCGTTTGTGGTTGCCACGCTGCACCGTGACTTTCGTCACGATGTCAACGGAAACCACCGTTGGCTGCGGCACGTACGGTGCCGGCGGCTCGCAGAAGAGAAACTCCCGCTCCGCCGCCGTCAGCTGGATCTTCGCCGCTGATGGCATCGCCATAAACAGCAACACCAGCGTGAAAATCACGATACACACTCGCTTCGTAAACCTTAAATCCACTACCTTTTCCAACTTCCATACCTCCATTTTTCGGTCTAGACACGATGTCAAAGAGCCCTGGCAACCGCGCCAAGCCGCCCCTCTTTGCTCGGTCTGCACAGTGTGATCCTTTTATTATATCACATTATAGGTCATTTGTCAAGAGGCAATTTCCAGGCATCACGCAACATCATGCTCTTGTCTCACTCACTGTAGCGCGTCACGTCGCCCAAATACGTATAATGCTCATCCACCCGCTTATTTTGGGCCGCCAGCATGGCGTTGATATCCACCTGGGCCGCCGCTTGTGCCGCCGACTCGCTCAAAAAATCGTTCAAAATCGTCTCTTCGCTGCCTGCCGTCCAGTCCGGCCCGGTCACCTCCACAATTTCGCCTTGCGCGTTGTAATCAATCCGATACGGCCCCACCGCCCCACTATCGGTCAAAAGCCGCCCGTCTTTCACGTAAAAAGATTGAATCACCGCCCATACATAAGTAGTTTGCGCCGTTTGCTCCAAGATTTGATAATCCGCAAAAATTTGGTAATCCGTCTCATTCGCGTGCACCGAACCATAAACCTTATCCAACAAGGCGCCCATCAACTTGTCTTCTTTCAAAACTATCGATTGATCTATAGCGATTCTTTCCTCTTGCTTGGCTGGCCACTCGCTGACAGCATACACGCCCACAGCTGCTACCACCGCCCCAGCGACCACTAACCCAAAAATTTGTTGCTTTGTCATGGCGCTATTATAACACACCGGTGGTATAATAAGGATCATGAGTCGCGCCCACGCCAGCCCTGCCACTTTGCTCACCATTTTAGCCGGTCTCAGCCTCGTCGTCCACGCTCTCTCGGCCCGTCGTCTGGCCCTCGCCCCCACCCCGCCGGATGAAACCCAGCTCCCCACCGCCACCAGCAGTGCGCAAATAACCACCGATCAATCAATCAAAAAACGTTTATCTCGGCTCACCGCCCCCACACCCGCCCCCGTCAGCCCCGACGATCTGACCGGGACTTACGTCTTGCAAAGCTTGACCACCCGCCCCGACGATACCAGCGCGGCCACCAGTGCTGCTGCCCCCGCCACTCCCGATAGCGACTACACCCTCACCCTGCGCCCCGACGGCACCGGCGACCTCAACCTCGACGGGGAAACCTATGAGTTCACCTGGGACACTCAGCAGCTGCACCTCACCGCCCAAAACGGCGACAGTCTCAAAGACCAGGCCGACCTCGAGCCGCTCCGCCTCTCGCTCGCCGGCCCCCAGCTCACTCTCACCAACGCGCAAGGCACTCTCTTTTTTACCCGACCGTAAGCGACGCGTCCAGATTCATTTCCATCCAATGTTAAATCCGCGTTCCTGGAAACGAATCTGGTAGCGCGTACAAACTGTCGCTCTTCGAGCCAGCGCGCGCTTGTCTGCCCGCCTCGAGACTAATTTTTGGCTGGATAACCGTCCACACCATGCAAAATGACTTTATGTTATCCCTCCGTCTGGCTAAATTTCGCAACCCACCCAATGTGTCAGTGAGGTTTTATGCCAAAAATTGTGGTCGAGAGGTGGGTAGACAAGCGCGCGCAATACAGCGACGCGCCAGCCACCAGACGTGTTTCCCGCGCTTGTTAAAATCGCAAATTTGGGAAACACGCCTGGAGATTATTTCCGCATAATTGCCGCATTATACCCGCCACGCCTGGTAAATTAATAGTCTCGCACACACCGCACCGCACAGCCATTGCCTTTGGCTGGCTCCACAAATGATGGATAGACTATTTTCAGCGGTATATATGCATCAATTCGATATGCTGCCGCACTATTTGTCTGTGTAGTCGTCCAATAACTACTTGATGTCCCTTGATAGCCAATTTGCGTCCCATCTCGATACGCCGTGCCTGCAAAAGTCCCATTCCAACTACCGCCACTTTTCCAAAATTGCCACAACGCACCGTCCACTTGATGGTATCCACTCGAATTGACGTCTGTCAAAGCCGCACCCCCATTGACTGCCCGCGCCAACGCCATAGTCTCCCCACTATCTCCTCCACTCGGCACGTGCCAACCTGTCGGGCAAATGCCTTGATTAGGTACAGACGGTTGATAATTATTACCTTGGTATGCATTGCTATTTTGGACTGCCGCTTGCCAATTATACAAATAAGCATTACTGGCCGTTGCTATCATGCACACTCCGTAATATCCGCTCGCAATCTTATCCTGGGTACTCACACTCGCACCTGCTTTATATTGCGCCAAACCAGCGCTCGTCTCGGCGAAACACGCCCCAAAAGCTAAATCTTGCGCCATCCAGCAATGACCATCAGCGTATTTACGGATTAAATAGGTTTTATTATCGCGCGCATCTGTCAGCCGGCCTACTGTCGTATAACCGGTTCCAGACGGCGTCGGATAACTGTCACAGTCGTTTTTGCTGAAAGTCTGCATCGTGGATCCAATACACCTATTCATAGTCGCCGACCAAATCGTATGATCACCACAATAATTACTGCCAGTACATTGCGCAGTGTAAGCGCTGTCAGATGTAAAACATTTGATATATTGGCCCGCCAGCCATTTGCCATCTGGACAAGTAAAAACATTGCTATCTTGCAAAGTTTCATCATTGGCAATCTTGATATAAGTACTCACTGCCGCTTGGCCCAGCGGCATCTGGGCCGCGCCCGCCGGGCGCGGCCCACTGCAAACAAATGCCCACATCAAACAAATGAAACCAACCATAACCGATAAACATTGGTTCACCGGTGTTTTATTTGATGTCATTTTCTTATCCCCCATCCAGCGGCCGCAAACAGCCGCCCGTCGATGCTGTGAGCGCATGACAGACCTTTCTAGTTCATTTCACGTGAGGCCAACCGCCAAATACAAGCGGAGCCTCGAGGGGTTGTTCATGCCGGCAATAGGACCGGCAGTCCTCAAGACTCCGCTTATCCTATTGTCAATTATTTAGCCATCCACTCGTCAAACAAGTTTCAAACTAACGAACAACCACTACTATTATACCACTCCCCTTGACAAAACGCAAGCGGCGTGATACAATCACCACCAATGATCGGGGATACCCGCTACCCCTCTGGTTTACCAGAGGGGGAATTATTTTAAATACGCTACCAAAGCACTACAATGTCAGCACATTGTCAGTACATTGTCAGTACATTGTCAGTACATTGTCAGTACAATGTCCGTACAAAAGACTCCACGTGTCAATAATTTGCCTAAGCTGGCAATCGTAAGCGAGTTCACATCGAACTGTGGCGCTCGGCGTGCGCCG
>JAFRKU010000029.1 GCA_017431585.1 bacterium
GCCCAAAATCGCCCGGCTAATCATGGCAAAATTGTCTGGAGTAATTTGCTGTTTATCGAGCCGGCCAGCGAAGGTGACGGTGGCGACAGCTGTCGTCTGACACCATTCTTGCCAGGCGGCGGTCCAAGCGTTTTGGTCGCCGACGGGGGCGGCCCAATTTTGCAAGTGCGCGCCAGTGAGCAAATAGTGCCCAGCGAAGCTAGCCGACTGCCCTTCAGGCTGGAGACTGACGGCGGTGGCAAGCTGATGGTGGATGGTCAGCCAGCGCGGGGGGTGACTCAGGGTTAATTGCGGTTCGCCGGCAGCCAAACATAAAGGCGCGCTACTGTGACACATTTGCTGGTAAATAAAAGGCGTATTCCAAAAACAGCTGTCTACCAAGATAAACCTTTCGCCAAATTGACTGGCGTGCGGGCGGAGGCTGTCGTAAGCGGCAAAATGGGGATCGAGATTGAGGGTGTGCAAACGAATGGGCAAGCGGATGGCTAAAGTGCGCAAGTGCTCACGCAACTGGTCGTCTGAGAGGTCGAGGGCGAAAACCAAATGGGGACAACTGGCTGCCAGACGCCGGACAAACCAATTCACCAGCGGCTGACCACAGACAGATTGAAGGAGTAATTCTGATGTATTTTTGTCTACAATTATAACAATTGACGGCTTCATATCAATGTTTTTATCTGAGCCACCTGGCGGGGATGATCCGCCTCCCAGGGGTTACAAAACCCTTGTACTACCGTTATACTAAGGTGGCGTGAAGAACTGGAGCATATTATACCACAATTTGCTCCCTGGTGGCGCGGAGTTTTGTAGTATAATAAGCGGTATATGTCAATGGCTCAAGATATTAGAACAAAATTTATACAATTTTACGAAAAACGCGGACACATCGCAATTCCTTCGGCTTCACTTGTGCCGGAAAATGACTCCTCTACCCTATTTACCAGCTCGGGCATGCAGCCGCTTTTGCCCTATTTTTTGGGTACACCGCATCCGCAAGGCCGGCGGATTACCGATTGCCAGAAATGTTTCCGAAGTGTGGACATTGAAGAAGTGGGCGACAAACGGCACACGACTTTTTTTGAAATGTTGGGTAACTGGTCTTTTGGTGACTATTTTAAAGCCGAACAATTGCCGCAAGTATGGGAGTTTTTTACCAAAATTTGCGGGCTGGATCCGCAAAAATTGTATGTGACGGTTTTCGGGGGTGATCAGAGTTTGGGTTTGAGTGCCGATACTGAAGCGGTGGCAATTTGGCAAAAGTTGTTTGCCCAAGCGGGGATTGAGGCTAAAGTGGGCGAGCGGATTTTTGTCTTTGAGGCGCGCCACAACTGGTGGAGTCGGTCGGGGACGCCAGACAAAATGCCCGCCGGTGAACCGGGCGGTGGTGACAGCGAGGTGTTTTACGATTTCGGGGTCGGTCGGTTGCCGGTGGAAACCATTAGCAATGATAACAATGACGCCGACGGGCGGCTGGTGGAGATCGGCAACAGCGTTTTTATGCAATATGTAAAAACAGATGAGGGTAAATTTTCCGATTTACCGGAAAAAAATGTCGATTATGGTGGCGGGCTGGAGCGATTGGTGATGGCGGTGGAAAAATGTGATGACATTTTCCAGACGAGTTTGTTTGCACCTTTAATTCAAGTGCTTGAAACGGCGACTGGTCAAAAATATGCCGATTTACCGGAAGAAACCAAAAGATCTTACCGGATTATTGCCGATCACTGCCGCTCGGGAGTGATGATTGCCAGTGAAGGCGTGGTGCCCAGTAACAAGGAACAAGGCTACGTCTTGCGTCGGTTGTTGCGCCGGAGTATTGTGGCAGCGCATCAGCTGGATTTGCCGGCGGAAGTGATCGCACAATTGGTGGCGCCAGTGTGCGATTTTTACGGTGAAACATATCCTGATGTAGCAGCGAAAAAAGCAGAAATTGAACAAATTTTTACTACAGAAGCCCGGAAATTTAGTGCCAC
>JAFRKU010000030.1 GCA_017431585.1 bacterium
TAGTTCTTTTAGAAAGAAGAGGCAAAATAAAAAGGAAATATGACGAAACAAAATTGTAAAAGTTTGTTGTTTCTGGCGGCCTTGGGAGTAATGGCTGGCGTGGGCGTGCGTTTGGCACAAGCCCAAACGGCTTCTACGCCTTCTGTGGATCCGCTGGTGGGCGTGAGTGGTTCGACCACCACCCAAATTCAAGACAGCAACGATGGTCAGGGTGAAACTGTCCAGACCCAGATTAGCGGGGCCGATCGGGCGCAAACCACAGCTGTGGGCAATGCGATCAATGCTTTGGGCACTTCAGCTAATGGCACTTTCGCGGCTAACCCGAATGTAGGCAGCAGTATTAATGGTACCACGACCACCGATGGTTCCATCATGTACACCACTTTGGAAGTGGGCGCACAAGTGGAAGCAGCGGCTAAAGACGGTGTGATCCGGATTTTGGTACCGACGGCGACTGATGCAGCACACATCAGTGATACTGAAGGTGCCTGGAACGCGGGGACACCGCTGCAAGGGGCTTTTGTCATTGACAAAAATGCTTCTGGTGACAAAGTACCGGCGGTGACTTGTCCGGCAGATACAGCCAATATCACGTTTGGTACGCCGACGATGAACTTGACCGGTGTGTTTTACGATGCGTCCACCAATACCGAGTTGACGGTGACACAAGCGGCGGCGATGACGGATAAATCGAAGTTGGTCCGTTATTTGGCTTTCAGCTGTCCTTACACTGGCGACGGCGAATATTTGTCTGACGTGTTTACGGCGGGCTCGCGCACTGATGGTGGCGTGTCCACGGCCAACGCGATTCGCATTTCCGGTCTTATCAATCCGGTGGCGGAAAAAGACAATGAAAACGTCCAAGAAGCGGTGACAATTCCGGGCAAAATCCAATTTTTGACCAGTGAGTTTAAGTCTGATGCCGCGGCAGCTGCCACCACAGCCTCTGATATGAGTACTTATGCGGCAGCGACCAAGACTTCGGCTGGTTATCGGGTGAGTGAATACGACGTGATGATTTCCACCACTTCGCAAGAAGTGCTGGTGAAAGCGCGGATTGACTACCAGATTGCCTTCCAAATTCTGGGCGTGGAAAAAGGTGACAAGACCGTGTGTGCGGAGGAAACCACCAACGGCACGACTGTCGCTTCCACCCCGCTTTTGGTGGACTACGGTATGCCAACTACGGGTGTCCCGGTGTATGCGGCCCAGAAAATTTGGGTGAATTCGAGTGCTCAGAATGGCTACAAAGTGACGGTGGCGCAAAATAGTAATATGACGCGCCAAGATATCACGGTCCAGGGCGCGACGGATCGGACGGCCATTTGTAATGGCACCGGTAGCAACGGCACGACTGTGACCACTGATGGCGTTTTGGCCAGCGGTGATATCAATCGCGATTGTATCCCGAATTTCGGTTGGGATAAGTCTGGTGGAGCATTGGCAGTGGGTACAGCTGACACTTGGGCGTCTGGACAAACCGGTCTGGGTTTCACGGTCAAGGCTGCGCCAGCGGAGGAGAGATCCTTGCCGGCGGGTGCGATTCGGGGCACGGCTAGCGCGGGAAGCAGTGACGACGGCGATTATTTCTCCACAGGGACGAAATATGCCCGTTTCCCGACGCGGACTGGTCGGTTTGATTACCAAACCGCTACGACGACGGCTGACAATTTCAAGACGATTGCTTACAGCGACGGCGTGGGCCAATTGCACATGTATGACGTGTGCTACAAATTGGTGCTTGATGCCCAGAATAACGCTGGTGTGTACGACAATGAAATTGTCTACACCATCACCGCGTCTTTGTAAAAAGTACGGACCAAATTCAATCCCACCCCAAATTGGGGTGGGATTTTGGGAAAAAGTGTGTTATAATAGAGAAAGTTCAATCGCTCGAGGCCGTTCTTGCACGCGACTTTGAGTCCAGCGAAACGATTGGATGGAGAACAGGAAGGAGCACATGCTGGTAGAAAAACAAAATCCAGTGCGCGACTATGGGTTGACGTATCTGGTCGGGACAGGTTATACGACCGCCGAAATGAACGCTATTCAAGATGCGGTAGTGTCTTTGGTGGGCAAAAATGAGGGTAAAATCCTGGAAACCCAAGATTGGGGTAAAAAAGAATTGGCGTATCCGATTGCTAAAGATGGCCACACTTACACGGAAGCGGTGTATACGCACGTGATTTTGCAGTTGCCGGCTAGCCGGGTGCGCGAGTTGACGCGCAGTATCGAGTTGAAACGAGAAGTTTTACGGAGTTTAGTGGTAGTCAAGGCCTAAGGAAAGAGAGAAAACATGTCCGCAAGATCTTTGAATAAAGTGCTATTGATCGGTAATTTGACGCGGGATCCGGATTGCCGGTACACGCCGAATCAGACTTTGGTGTGTTCTTTTGGCCTGGCGACAAATCGCGAATGGTCTAGCAGCAACGGCGAGAAACAATCGAGCGTGGAATACCATAATCTGGTGGTGTGGAGTCGGTTGGCGGAAATTTGCCGCGATTATTTGCACAAAGGCAATAAAATTTACGTGGAAGGCAGATTGCAGACTCGCGATTGGCAAGGCAAAGATGGCGTCAATCGGCGCACGACCGAGGTGATCGTGGAAAACATGATTATGCTATCGGCCAAAGGCGAAGGCCGAGGCAGCTATGACGGCGGCTACGGCGGCGACAACATGGGCGCGCCAGCGAGCAAGCCAGTGGAGGCGGCGCCGGTGAGTGAACCGGCGGCGGAGGAAGTGGACGTGCCGGTGGATGATGATAGTGATATTCCTTTTTGAGGAAGGGTGAGGCAATTAGAAAGCAAATATGATGAGAAAAAAATCTAAAACGGCGGCGCGGGCAAGCACTCGCTCGAGTCGCGTGGCGATGCCGGAAGGCTATAAATTTACGTATAAAGACGTGGACATGCTGAAAAATTTCATCAGCGGTCAGGGCATGATTATGCCGCGGGGCAAGACGGGCTTGAGCCAAAAGCAACAGCGCCAGTTGGCGATTGAAATCAAACGGGCGCGCCATTTGGCTTTGTTGCCGTTTGTGCAAACGATGTGAAGACGAAATGAAGTGGAAACTGACACAAAACCGATTGCTACAGGGGCTGGAATGGTTGCTACTTTTGGCGGTGGGTTTTGTGATTGGGGCGATGGCCAGTGAGTGCGGTTGGCTGGCCGCCTGGCGACGTGGTCAGGCGAATAGCCAGACGGCTTACCGGATTACCTACAGCGGCCAGCCAAAGGCTTACAAAAACGTGGATTTCGATCTTTTCTGGGGCGTGTGGGATTTGCTGGATCGCAAGTACTATAAACCCGACGAAATGAACGGAGAAAAGATGGTGGACGGCGCGATTGCGGGCATGGTAGCGGCGCTGGGCGATCCTAATACCATGTATATTCCGCCGGAGTATTACGAAATTAACCAGGCTGACATGGCTGGCGAGTTCGGGGGAATTGGGATCGAGATGACGTATATTGATGGCCTGGTGGGTGTGCAAGCGCCTATTACGGATACACCGGCGGAGAAAGCTGGTTTGCAGGCAGGTGATGTGTTGGTTCATGTACGCGATGATCAGGCGGGGGTGGATGAGGATATGTATAATTGGTCGCTGACGCAGGCACAACAGAAATTGCGTGGGGCGGTGGGGACAAAAGTGGTGCTCTCGGTGGTGCGCGATGGCTACAATGAGAATCAGCCGTTTGAGGTGGAGCTGGTGCGGGCAGTGATTAAGGTGGATTCGGTGAAGTTGGATTTCAAACAAGACGCGGCGGGACGGGAGATTGCGTATATTCAGCTGACGCGATTTGGCGAGCAAACGTATAAAGAGTGGAACTCGTCTGTGACAAAAATCTTGGCACATCAACCCAAAATCGCGGGAGTGATTTTGGATATGCGCAATAATCCGGGTGGTTATTTCGCCGAGGCGATTCACGTGGCCAGCGAATTTGTGGCCGACGGGGTGGTGGTGCGAGAAAAAGGAAAAACGAGTGATGATGCTTACACGGCGTCTGGTAACGGGCGGCTGACGAGCGTGCCGGTGGTGGTGCTGGTCAACGGCGGGAGCGCGAGTTCTTCGGAAATCGTGGCGGGAGCTTTGCGGGATCACAAGCGGGCGCAGCTGGTGGGGGAGACCACTTTTGGCAAGGGGACGGTGCAAGAGCGCTTGCCATTGGTGAATGATGCGGGTTTGAACGTGACCATCGGCCAGTGGATGCTACCCAGCGGTCAATGGATCAACGAAGACGGAATTAGTCCAGACGTGGAGGTGAAAAATGACCCAGACACACCCGAAGATGAAATACTCGAGCGGGCACTCACCCTATTTTAGCATTGGCCAGGCTTTGGCTGGTTATTTGCGAGCGACGGGTTGGTTTTTGATTATCGCTGGTTTGCTGGCGGTGGCGGTGTGGTTGTTTTTAAATCGGCATAATTTGTTGCGGATGCCAGGCGAACCGGTTTTGAGCACGCAAGTGTGGCAAGTGAGCGGGGACGTCCGAGAGGGAGTGTTGGTGAGCCGGCGGCGCCAGGAAGTGGGTGGTCTGGCGAGTGAGGAGGCGATAGGCCAGACCCTCACGCTGGCGGCGGCGGCGAATTTTGCTTCGCAGGGTCACGCTTTGCTGAGCGAGGATAAACGAGTGTGGACGGCGGCGCACGTGGTGCCGACGGAGACGGAGTTGTATTTTTATAATCAATACGTGGGGTTGCTGGCGATAAAAGATTGGTACATAGATGTAAATTATGATTTGGCGGCGGGAGAATTGACGGCGGAAAGTGTTCAAAATTTGTCTAATTTTGATCAAATTTCGTCTACAACCGGCGATAGTTTGCCGGCAGAAGGCACACATGTGCTGACATGGAGCGCCACGGACAATGCGCCGACTTTGGTGCATGGCAATATTGCGCGATATGGCAAGAAAATTTCGTTGCAGGAGGCGTGGGGTGAAGTTCGGCAGAACCAGTTGGAGGTGATCGAGTTGACGATGGATAACACTTTGGGCGACTCAGGGAGCCCGGTGTGGACTGGTGACGGCCGCTTGGTGGGCTTGATCGTGGGCGTGGATCTGGCAGACGAGCATACGACTTACGTGGTGCCGGCGGCGGCGATAAGCGAGGCGAATTTGGTGGCACGCTAGGGACAATTGGGGCGATGGCCCGAAGGGAGCGATGGTATAATAGGGCATATGTCAAAAATCATTCTCACGGGCGTGACGCCGAGCGGTAGCAGTTTGCATGTGGGCAATTATTTTGGGGCCCTCAAGCCGCTGGTGGATTTGGGCACGGCGGGCAATCAGGTGTATTGCTTTGTTTCGGATTTACATGCGCTGACGACGGTGCAAGATCGCGCTACGTTGGAAAACAACGTGAAAAATGTAATCATAAATTACTTGAGCTGCGGTGTAGAGGCCCAAAACTTCGTTTTTTTCCGGCAATCGGAGGTGGCGGAGCACGCGCAATTGGAGACGATTTTGACCAATTACGTGGGGCTAGGGCAAATGAAACGAATGCACGCCTATAAGGACAAGCTGGAAAAGGGCGTGGATACGGAAAATATTAACATGGGGCTTTTCAATTACCCGATTTTGATGGCGGCTGATATTTTGCTGTATGGGGCGCAAGGTGTGCCGGTGGGCGCCGACCAAAAACAACACGTGGAAATTGCTCGTGACATTGCGCAAAATTTCAATAAGAAGACTGGGACGCAGACCTTGGTGCTACCGGAGCCGATCATTAGCGACCAACTGGGACGCTTGGTGGGGACGGATGGGTCGCGGAAAATGAGTAAAAGTTTGGGCAATGTGATCGGGATTTTTGATGACTATAAAGTGATCGAAAAGCAAATTATGAACTGCTACACCGATCCGAAGCGGAAAAGCGCGAGCGACCCGGGCACGGTGGAGGGCAATCCGGTGTTTTTGTACCATGATTTGTGGAATGAGGACAAGGCGGAAGTGGCGGAGTTGAAACGGCGCTACCAGGCGGGCACGGTGGGCGACGTGGAGGTGAAACAGCGTTTGTTGGTGGCGCACAAAAAGTATTTTGCGGCTATCCGGGCGCGGAAAGGGCATTTTGAGCAAAATCCGGCTGAGGTGGCGCAAATTTTGGCGGTGGGCGCGGCGCGGGCACGCCTGGTGGCGGCGCAAACGCTGGCGAAGGTGTACAAGGCGGTGGGTTTGAGTGCACAATTCGTCAAGCCAGAAGTGATGGTGAGCCAGCCGCGACCAGTGGTGAGTTTTGATAATTTTGCGCGGGTGGAGTGGCGCGTGGGCCGGGTGATAGAAGCCAGCGAGCCGGCGTGGAGTAAGAAATTGATTGAACAAAAGGTGGATTTTGGGCCGCTGGGCGTGCGGACGATTTTTTCGGGCTTGCGGGCGTGGTACACGGCGGCGGATTTCACGGGTCGCAATTTTGTGTACGTGACGAATATCCCGCCGCGAAAAATGGGGGATTTTGTGAGCGAAGGTATGATCGTGGCAGCGACGGATGAAATGGGCGTGCCGCAACGCTGGGAAGTGGCGGGAGCGGCGCCAGGGACGGTGGTGGGGTGACGTGTTTCCAGATGATGCGGGAATAATGCGGCAATTGTGCGGGAATAACTTCGGGCAAGCGGAGTAGCTGCAAGTGGCAATCGCAAGCAAGCTCTCATCTCACCGTGACTGGCTCGTCGCTGCGCCTTGCTTCTGACTGGCAACAACGGCGCACGCCGAGCGCCACAGTTCGATGTGAACTCGCTTGCGATTGCCAGCTTAGGCAAATTATTGACACGTGGAGTCTTTTGTACTGACATTGTACTGACAATGTACGGACATTGTACTGACAAAATGACGAAAAGCGACAAATGTGACCAAAAGTGACAAAAATTACTTGAATTATCGCAAAAAAATGCGGTAATTGATGGGGAAAGATGTGGTATAATACAGTCATTCATGCTTAAATTGTTAGGTAAATTGAACCATCGGTTGCTAATGCAAGTGGATATACCGTCAAAAGTGTACATTTCAGAGTATAATTGGCGACACATTGAGTGCAAACATCCGGAAAGTGTACTGGAAATCGTAGGTATTATACGACAGCCGGAGAGATATACTTGGTCATCTAAAGGCCAAAGGCTATTGGTGTATCGGTACAAACGTGACAAACAAGGACAGATTGTGACCATGTCGAGGCTGGTGCTCAAACCGATGAAACGGGATAATTGTACCTATGTGAACACTTGTGTAACCACTAATGAACCACGAAATATTCGCAAATGGATGCGTGAAAGTCAGGAAATTGAATCTGGAAGGACTGGCGAACCTTCATCTCCAATTGGCGCAGAAGCCAGTTTATCTTCTACCTCAGATCAAGATCTGAGCTTGATTATATCACGTGGCTTGCAATTTGTCAAGGGGTGTGGTATGGACGGATAACACTGTGTATGGCTTAGCGTGCGAGATTATTAATTTACCAGGCTGGAATAGTGTTATTGCAAGATTTCGGCTGCTTGGACGATGAAGGCTTCGCGGTGGGCGAGCTGGTCTTGGTATTCTTGCCGCCAGGCGAGGGCGTTGCGCTCCACTTGGCGGGCGAGGGCTTCGTATTGTAAAGTGGGCTGACTATCGCGATCGAGCAAGCTAAAGCCGGCGAAAGGCCCAGGATCGCCGCGCAAAACGAAAGGCGTGATACCTAAAATGTGTTCGTCGTTCCAGATGTGTTCGTTGGCATAAGCATAGTAGTCGTACAAATATTTTTTGGTGCGGGCGGTGGCTTGCCAGCCGGTTTCGGTGATAAACGTGGACCATTCGCGACCGGTGCGTTCTTGTAACCAGGCGAGTTCATAGGTGTAACCACTTAATTTATTCTGGCCGGTGTCGGTGGGGGAGCTGGAAAAAGCGGGATTGGGATAGGAGTGGGAATTCCAGGCATCCAAATGAGCAAAAAGGTCTGGTTCGGCTTCGAGCATGCCGGACAAATAGTGAAAGGCTTCCCAGGTGTCGGGGCCATTGGGGGCAGCGAGGTCCATGGCGCCGGGTAAAACTTTGTAATCGGCTGGCTCGGTGTGGGCCCAGGCGGCGGTGAAGCGCAAGGCGGCGGCGTAGGAAGCCGGATCGAGTTGCCCGCCCCATTCGCTGGCGTGATTGGGTTCATTGAAAACAATGATGTATCGCTCTGATTTGGGCCAGGTGAGTGAGTTGAGAAAATCAAAGTAGCTTAAAATTTGGCCACGAGTGGGGATGGCCCAGGCGTCTGAGCTGGGATCGTATTGGGTGACTAGGCGGACGATGGGCTGGATGTGGGCGCGGCGGGCGGTGCGAAAGGCGGCTTGCCAACGATCGTGCTCGCTTAAATCGTCAAGGGAAAGCGTCATGGTGACGTAGGTCCAGCGGTCGCGGTTGTCGGCGGTTTTGATGAGGCGGGCGGCGTCGGCCATTTCTTCGGGGTGTAAAATGTGGACGCCCAGATTGGGAATGGCGGCCCGGGCGGGCCGGACGAAAGCGAGGGCGACGAGCGTCCAGAGGAAAAAGTTGGTGACAAATTTTGGCCACATGGGGATATTGTATCACACTTAGCAAGAGAGCTGGAGATGACAGGGAAGAATTGATCTATTTTGACCACTTGCTCAAAAAAAGTTGTCGTGATAAAATGGATGTCTGATGTTAGCTGATAGCGAAAAAATGAATAATCAGCCTCAAAACGAGCGTTTGCTGATGGTAAGCGATCATACTTTTTCAGATCGGTTGACCTGGCAGGAGGGGGAGAGCGCGGCCAGCCGGCAGTTGCAACAAACTTTGCTGGGTGGACGGCCGTTTTTACCGAGCGGCGAGGTGTCAGTGCTCACAAGGGAATCCGAGGAAGTTAGTGAGAAAAAAACTGATAAACAGGCACTTTTGCGCAATATGCATTCGCTTTTGGGCAATGAACAAACGGATGGTGACCAGGCGAGCGATTTGCTAGACCGTTATCAGGCGCTCAAGCAGGAAGCGGCAGCGCCAGCGCCCAGTATCGAGTTGCCAGAGGTGGCGACGGTGGCAGCAGTACCGCCAGCGCGAGAGGAAATCACGGTTAATCCGCGGCCGGTGGAAGTATTTGCAGACGAAGAAACAACAGCAGAGGTGGTGGCCGGGACGGCGGATACAGACGATATCCGGGCCGGCGAAGCGAGTAGCGAGCCAAGCGAGGAGACGACGGCGGAGTTTTCCATTCCAGTGCCAGAGGTGGCTTTGGATTTGACGCCGCCAACATTGGAGACGACCACAGAAGCAGCGGCAAAAGATGTGCCAGTGGTAGCGCCGGTGACGCCTGAAGCGACTTTGCCGGCCGAGGTGGAAGAGCATATCCGGGGGACGACGGCGGATTCGGTGGAAGACGAAAAATTGCCGGAAACAGCGCAAAAATTGGTGGTGTATGAAATTGGCGAGGACGGGAAAATTAGCCAGACGCCAGTGGAAACGGCGGCGCCGGGTGAGGTAGCGCTGGTGGCGGAGACTGACAAAACCGACGAAAATAGCACCAAAGAGCCGGAAATAGCGGCTGCACCGCAGGAAAATGATCAGGAGGCATCAGAAACGGCGCCAGAGGCGACGGATGAGGTCGGCGAGGTGGAGAGCGAAAAAGCCGAAAATGAGCCGTCTTATCAAGACGTGCTAGACGA
>JAFRKU010000031.1 GCA_017431585.1 bacterium
CACCACTGGCAACAGTTACGATCTCTCCTTCACCTTGCCCGCCGCTCTGGCTGGCCAGGTGGCCAATGGCACTTTTGTCAAATTACGTCTACCGCTGGAAGCCGCCACCGCTCAGGAAATTCTCGTCCCGCTCAATGCCGTCTACCAGACGCAAACGGCCGCTTACGCCTATATCGTTGATTACGACGATCACGGCCAGCTTATCGCTCGCCAAATGCCCCTCACTCTAGGTGCCGTGGTGGGCAACATGGTGACAGTCACCGATGGTTTGCAAAAATTCGATCAAATCATTCTTGATAGCGGTCTCATGGATGGCCAGGCCATCACCGTCACTGCTGGCACCAGTTTGTCCGGCAACAATGCCTGGGAAGCCAGCGATGCCGCCACCGTGGTCAAAACTAGTCTGGAGTAAACAATGCAAGACGGAACAATTCGCGGCTATCTTCGCAATCTACGCCTCGCCTTTTTCGGCTACTTGGTGATCATCACCACTGGTATTTTGGGCCTGGTCAATCTCCCTCGCGAACTCATGCCTCAAATCAAAATTCCGGTGGCTGTCGTCAGCGTGGCTCTACCAGGCGCTAGCCCGCAAGATGTGGAAGATTTAATCACTGTTCCCATCGAAGATGCCATCCGTAGCGTCAAAGGCCTGGATACCATGCGCGCTTCTTCCATGGAAAACGCCGGTATGGTCATCGCCCAGTATAAAGAAGGCTACGATATCGACGATATTGTCCAAGAAATCCGTCAAAAAGTTGAAAGTGTCACTTTTCCCACCGATGCTCAAAAGCCCACCATCATGAAGGTGGATTTCGACGAACAACCGGTGCTAACTATTTCCTTGGAAGGCGATGATTTAGCCGGTTTATCGCGCTTAGCCGACAAAATCAAAACCGAGCTCGAGCGCCAAAGCACCATTGACCGCGCTGAAATTACCGGTTTGCAAGATCGCGAAATCGTCGTCAAAATTTCTCCTGAAGACTTGCGTCGCTATGGCTTACATCCGTCTCTTTTAGCCAACTCGCTGGCTGCCGCTACCACCAATGTCCCCGCCGGTAACCTCAATGTGGACAACTATACCTATTCTGTTACCGTCCAAAAAGACGTCACCACCATTGACGACATCCGTACATTGCCGGTTTTATCAGGCGGTGTCCAGTACCAATTAGGCGAAATCGCCCAAATTTACGAATCCGACAAACCAGGTGGTACCAACGCCTACCAGTTGAATCAAGAGGGCGACATCCGCCAGGTTATTACTATGAATATCTACAAAACCGCCGGCGCGGAAATCGACGCCAACTCTCAGTTGGCCAAGCAAACTGTCGAAGAAATATTGCTTGATTATCCGCAATATTCCTACAAGCCGATCGAGGACTTAGGCGATGAAATTTCCGAACAATTCGACAAATTGTTTAAAAACGTCGCTGAAACCATCGCCCTAGTGTTTGTAGTTATGTTCGTCTTTTTGGGCGTGCGTGAGGCTTTCATTTCTGCCAGTAGTATCCCGGTGGTCATGCTTTTGACTTTCGGCGTGATGATGCTCAGCGGCATGACACTCAATTTTATTTCGCTTTTCGCTCTGTTGCTGGTTTTGGGTATGCTGGTGGACAATGCTATTGTGGTCACCACCGCCTTGAGTCGTTACGTCCGTGAGGGCCAAGACGCTCTCTCTGCCGGTGTGGCCGTCTGGAAAGAGTTTTTCGTCGCCTTGATTTCCACCAACTTGACGACCATCTGGGCTTTTTTACCGCTGCTTTTGGTCACTGGCATTATTGGCCAGTTCATTCGTCCGATTGCTATCATCGTCACTGTCGCCATGCTGGCTAGTGCCCTAGTTGCCATTTTGCTTACTTTACCGCTGGGCATCTACATCATGGAACCGCGTGTCCCGGTCCGCTTGCAAATCACTCTTTTTGTCGTCGGTGTCGTGGCCGTCACGGCTGGTATCATCAAATTTCTCCCGTCCACCCCGCTTATTTGGGCCATTATCCCAGTCTGTTGGGTGTTGATTTACTTGTTGTTGCGCTTTTTCCTTTCTAAATTCAAGCAATCACATCATCAAACCCATGCTCATCGCAACCGCTTTACTCAAGCGTTGGCTCATGGTTTCATCAGCACGGAGTGGATGGAAAACGGTTATCGCAATATCCTTTCTTCTATCTTGTCTTCTCGCGCCAATTGCGTCAAACTGTTGATCGCCATTAGTGCCCTGACGGTGGTGGCTTTCATGCTGCCGGGTTTCGGCTTGGTGCATAGCTCCTTTTTCCCCAAAGAAGAAGGTAAAACTGTCACCCTCGAGCTCACGCTGGCTCCTGGCACCAATACTGACGAACTCGAACGGGTCGCGCTGGAAGTGTTACCTTCTTTCGCTGGCACGCCACGTCTGGAATACGTTACCGTCCAAATTGGTCGCGGTTCGGGTGCGGCTCTGGTTTCCACTAGCAGCTCCAGCAATAAATTGCTTTTCACCCTCAACTTGCACAAAAAAGGCCAAGACGAACCGTCTTCCATGGATATCGCCGCCGATTTGCGTCGCCAATGGGCGCACAATGACTACGGTAAGGCGATTGTCGGCGAAGAATCTACAGTTGCTGCCGGCGGTGCTGATATTCAGTTGTATATCGTCGGTGAAAACTTGGACTTTTTAGCTCAAAAAGCTGATGAAATCGTCGCCTGGCTACAAGCGCGTCCGGGCGTGACTGATATCAATTCTTCGCTCTCGGATAGTAGCAAACGTTTGGTCTTTGTGCCCGATCAAGCCACCGAAATTAAATACGGTTTGACTAGCTCCGACTTCGCTGTTTGGGTGCGTTCCAACTTATCCGGCTGGAAATTGGGAAGTTTGCGCCAAGAGAAAAACGGTAAAAACGAAAACGTGGATATCACTCTCCGCCAACAGTCTAGCATACCAGATATTACAGATTTAGAGCGCATTCAAGTTGCGGTTACCGGCGAGGGTTATCTACCGCTGGATAGCTTGGGCCATTTCCAGGTCGAACCCAGTCCGGCGCAAATTGCTCGGCAAAACTTCAAACACTCGGTCACTCTCACAGCTAGCGTAGCGCAAGGCTATTCTTCCACCGAAATCGAAGAAGAACTGGAGCATTTCGTGGACCACGACCTCAATTTGCCCGAAGGCTACGGCCGTGAAGTTGGCGGTACTCAGCAAATGAGCCAAAATGCCACCAGCGGTCTGTTTTTGGCCATGGGCGTTGCCTTCTTCTTGATTGTCATCACTCTCGTACTCCAACTCGGCTCCTTCCGCAAGGCTTTCATCGTCATGTCGGTCATTCCGGTGGCCGTTAGCGGTGTGTTTATCAACTTCTCGTTCTTAGGTTGGTCGCTCACTTTGCCGGCTTTGATTGGTGTTTTAGCCCTCTTCGGTATCGTGGTCAATAATTCCATTTTGATTGTCGAACGTATCAATCAGAATCTGGAGGCTGGCGTGGCCTTCTTGACTTCGGTCATCGAAGGTTGCACCAGCCGTCTCCAACCGATTTTGCTCACCAGTTTGACCACCGTGGTCGGTTTAATTCCGATTACCATGTCGGATCCGCTATGGCAAGGCTTGGGTGGTGCCATTATCTGCGGTTTGACTTTCTCAGGTATCCTCTTAATGCTGTTTATCCCCGCTATGTACGTCCTCTTCTTCGAACCCAAAAACGCCCACCAAAGTGACCAGCGTTGGTACACCTTCCGCCGTTACCTCCTTGGAGACGCCTAAGACAACTCCAGTTTATCTCCCCGGAGTTTACAATAAAAAATACCACCGGTGCATCATTGATACACCGGTGTTTTTACCTGAGCTTGAATAATTTTATTGCTCAATTAGTCGTTGCTGCCAGTCAGCTCGGCTAAGGCTCGTTGGAAACGATTTAATTTGTTTAAACCAGCTTGGACTTTGCAGGCGTTGACCAAGTTGACGATCCCACGCCAGACAAAGCCGACTGCAATTACCGTCGTAGCTGCCAAAAAACCACTCAAAGGATTGAAAATCACCAGCAAACCAGCGATGATTTCCACCACGGCGCCAACCAGTAACCAGCCCCAATCGCCATAGTGAATGGCTTTCAGAGCGAAAGAGTTGGCAAAGTCGCTCGCGCCGTTCACCACCGCCCACAGACCAAAGATGGTCACCAGTAAGTCATACGACAAGCCGGGGCGAGAGATCAGCATCAAGCCCAATAAGGTGTTGACAATCGCGCTCACCAACAGCCAGCCAGCGTAGAATTTTTGGGTGTTAAAACAAAAACCCACAATTTCGGCCACCGCCGCTGCTACCAAAATCCAGCCGACGATCATAGCGTACGCCCATGCTGAAGCGACCGGATGTAGGAACAATAGTACTCCTACCACTATCATGAGAACACCAGATAGACCCAAAGTCCATTTGGCATCATTGAGCATTTTTCTCATTTTGCCCTTTCTATTGACCACTTTAGTGGCCCTTAGCTGGTATTATATCATGCTTCAGTGATTCCCACAGACCCAAAATCACGCTACCCCAACCCACAAGCCACATCACCAGCGGTATCGCGTGATAAATAAACACTTGCGTCAGCCAGCGAAAGCGATAGTGGCCTTCTTCTAAAAATAAAGTCGCAATCGTTTGGTCGGCCAAGTCCGCCACGATATGTTTTTGGTATTCAAAATGCAGCATCAGCACCAAAAAACCCACGAACCAAAACACTCGTTCACGCGTCGGTTTTTTAATCAAAGCGTACAAGGCGACGCCAGCTGTCAGCAAAAAACCGATCACCAACTGATTGTGCAAGTAAGTAAAATAAATCAGCTGAAAAATTCCTTGACCCAACATTATTTCTTTCTGAACGGGCGCGCCGAAACCGGCGCCGTCAATCGCACCAGCACAATGATCAAGCCGCTCCCCACCACGCATGCCGCCGCTACCACTGTCCACACCAGATATGAAGACGCGCTCCACGCGTTTGCTGTCGCACCCAAAACGTCGCTTTCGGGATTGGCCATCGCCTCAAAAGATCGGACGTAGACGCCCTCGCCCGTCACCTGGGCAGCCGCCATTTGTGGCGCCCCAAACATATTCACCACCAGCAACACGTTTTGGCCGGAGATCTGTCCGTCCAAAATCGCCACGCCCGTGTCCGCAAATTGCGTGTTTAAAATGTTGGCTCGGTGCGACGGGCTCGCCAGCCAGGCCGCCACCAATTCGTGCTCATCAGTGTAGTCACGGGCTAAGTTTTCCCCCGCCGCCTGGTATTGGTAGCCGGCGGCCGCGATGAAATCCCACGGG
>JAFRKU010000032.1 GCA_017431585.1 bacterium
TAATTAATTCCCTATCAGCATCACCTTCATGATATTTCAAGACTAAAAAAACTTTTTTCACGACATTTATTATAACTAATCACCGCTTTTTTTGTCAACATGGGTTACTTATGATATAATATGCCCGAATCAAATGTCACAGTAGAAAGCCCTTATGCAATATCAACGTTTCCACGATACTATCTTAGTCCGTCTCGATCGCGGCGAAGAAATTCTCACTCAAATCAAACAATTGGCCACCAACGAGCATATCAAGCTCGCGCACATCAGCGCTCTGGGTGCCGTCAATGACTTGACAGTGGGCGTATACAAAGTGAGCGAGAAAAAGTATTACGCCAATCATTTCCAAGGTGACTTTGAAATCGTCTCGCTCACCGGTACCATTGACACAATGAATGATGAATTTTACACACATTTGCACATTAGCGTGGGCGACCAAAATGGCCACGTTTTCGGCGGCCATTTAGCACAAGCCACCATTAGCGCTACTTGCGAAATGGTGGTACGACTAATTGACGGAACAATCGACCGCCAAAAAGACAACGTCACTGGTCTTAATTTGTGGTAACTTGCATTGAAGATCTCTATGACAAACATTCCCCAAAGTGTGTTAGAATCCGGTTTCGATTTCAATTGGGATGAGAAGGACGTCTGGGCTTTAAATTATCCCCCGCAAGAAATCAGCATTGACCAACTGGCGTGGCATTTCGCTGTGCCTTTTTGGAATTGGGCCGGTCAAGAATATGTCCTCACGCCCAACCAAGTCATGGCCGCACCACAAAAGTATCAGGCAGAATACGACCGCATTATGGCTGCGGATACCGCTTATCCGATTGATGTCATGGAAAACAAAGGCCGCCTCGTGATTTTAGACGGTCTGCACCGCTTGGCCAAACTGAAATTGCAAGGTTGCACGCAAGTCCCGGTGAGAATTATCCCCCGAAGCGAAATTAAAAATATCGCCAAATAAATCATTCAAAAAACAAAAAAGCCCCCGCCTTTCGGCGAGGGCCACACCGTTGTCAGTCGCCTGACAACACCAATCCGTGCCCTAGTTCTCGCGTGGCCACACCACACGCACTCGCCCCAACCAGCCGCGGCGCAAAATACCTTTGGCCCACAGTCGCGCCACACACTCCAAAAACCGGCCGTCGCGATTGATCATACAAAACTCCCGCATCTCTCGCACCGGTTTCCAGTAAACGTGCGTGTACTCCATCGGGTCGGTCCCGGTGTGCTCCGCCGGCAAATCACGCCGGCGCACCAGTGCCGCAAACAACATCGGCATGTCTGCCAGCGCGCCCAGGTCAGCAAACACTTCATCCAAGCACACCAGAGACTCAATTTTGCCCCGCGGCACACCCAGTTGCTCACTAATTTCACGCGCTGCCGCCTTGTGCCACGCTGCGCCTTCCCGGCGTGTCCCGCCGAAACAATCGAAACTCGAGCCCGCCACCGGAAAAAAGTCACCGGTTAGCACCGCGAAATGGCTAATCGCCCCCGTCCTCGAGCGCACAAACACGATGCCCTTCGCGCCGTATTGCGCCCCGCCACGGCGCAGATTAAACTCGCGCGTACCAGTCAACCACTCATCTCCCCGCCGCTCCATCGTGTCAAAAACCACGATCATATGGGCAAAATCTCCCATCACGATCTTCTTGAGCCGCAATGTCTTGAGATTGTGCAACTTATCAGGCTGCCGCAACACACGGATGACAAATCGCTGCCAGTCGCGCTTTTCCGCCAGTTCACCCAACAGATTCCACATTTGCGAGTCGGTCGCCTGCCACCAGTCGCGCTCGCCACTCAAGCGAGCCACCTCCAGGCGCAAGAATTCCAAACCAGACATCACATCCACCTCCACTTTTTCCAGAACTATCGGTCCAATGCGCCGATGACACAGGTAAACATTGTATCACACGCCCTCATTTTTGTCAAGATCGCCCCCCCCAAAAAAAACGCCCTCTCGCGAGGGCGTTTCCTGATCATCCATGACGTGAACTTGCTGTCAACTTTTCTTACCCGCTCGGACCAAGGAAACAAATCACCCAATTTCTGTTTGCATCTGGGCAATCTTGCGGCGCATTCGTACCAAAAGCGGTGCATACACGTCCCTAACTTTTTGCAAAGCTTCTTTTGCCATGTCTTCATTGTAGCGATGTGTCAACACATTGCGCGCCTGCAGCATTTCTAGCCACCGGTCGTGATCGCCAGGAGCAATCACTTCATAAGCGGCTGCAGTTTTCAACACTGAGCGTGGATTATTCAGACCTTCATCAGGCGCGCCCAAATCTAAGCACAACTCTTTCATAGTTTTCCAACATTGATCAAAAGCCAAATTACACATAGCGATAATGCCAGTCATTGCTGCTTCATCTAGATCCGCCTCCGGATGGGCTTGCAACATCCGTTCCAAACTGTCCACCGCTTGCGTATAATTATCAAATTTACTCATAAGTAATATTCCATCCCGACTAACTTCTTGTTTTAATTGTTCATTTGCTTGCCTCAAATCCACAATGTCAAAATTGAGCAAAGTCAAAGTTTTCTCTTCCACATCGGCTGCAAAGTTCACCAAGTCTCCGCCATCAACTGCCAAATCAACATCGCTGTGCTCACTATGCGTTCCCCGCGCACGCGAGCCAAACAAAAACAAGCGCGAGACATGGTGTTGATGTGCCAAAGCCACTATTTGATGATACAAGTCTGCCGGCAAATTCACGCTCATACCCTCTATTATACCATATCTATTTGGCAAATACTGTGATGTTTAAATCTAGTTTCATTCGCGCCTATTTTTTGCCTGTCGCAACAGTCGTTAACGACACTTTTTTCAGTTGTTAGGCGTTTTTCGCCTGGAAATTTTGATTCGTGACTATTGTTCGGTCAAAGCAAAATAGTCGTTAACGACTATTTTATCCGCACACCGGTATCGCCACGTCGCGGGTGTAAACCAATTTTTTACCCCGACCGCGAGTCGTCACTTCGCCTTGAGTGATTAATTCGCCTAATCGCCGCACCACTACCACTCGCGTCAGCCCCGTTTTCTCACTCAAAGTTTGCGAGTTTTTGTCACCCCGTTTGAGCTCGCGCAAAATCATGTTTCGCTGCTGACTCGTACTCAACCGCACACTGTAATCCACCTGTTCCCCAATCGCACAATTAATTCCTTGGCACTTGCGCGCCGCTCCATTAAAGTCACACGTTTGGGCACTTATTTTAATTTGTGATCCCGCCAATCGTTTTAAAAAATCAAACATGCCACCATTATAACACAAGAGAGCGATGGAGTGCAAGATTATCACCTAAATACTACAAAAATATGATATAATAGTATTTATGCTTTTCAACTCACTCCATTTCCTCCTATTTCTGCCTGTTGTCCTGGCTGTCTATTTTGTCATCCCCACCAGTTGGCGTCGCTATTGGCTACTGGTTGCCAGCTACTATTTTTACCTGAGTTGGCGGCCCGCTTACGGCCTGTTGTTGCTCACCAGCACCCTCACTACTTTTGCCGCCGGCCGAGCCCTCCAGCGCCTCCACGACCAGCCCTCACGCCCGCACCGTTTCAGTGCCAAACACATTTTATGGCTAAGCATCGGTCTTAATTTGGGACTACTTGCTTTTTTTAAATATGCCAATTTTGCGCTAGACAATCTCAGCTCTGTGCTCAATTTTTTCCATCTCAATTTTGACTCGCCCACCCTCAACATTTTGTTACCCGTCGGCATTTCGTTTTACACTTTTCAAAGTATCGGCTATGTCATTGATGTCTATCGCCACCAAGTCACCGCCGAAAAAAGCCTCATTGATTACGCTCTTTTTGTGTCGTTTTTTCCGCAACTGGTCGCCGGACCCATTGAACGCACCGCCGATTTGCTGCCCCAAATCAAAAATGTTCACACCTTTGCTCTGTGGAATTGGGCCCGCGTGCGGGCCGGTTTTTTACTGATGATATGGGGCTTTTTTGAAAAACTGGTCATTGCTGATCGCGCCGCCATTTTTGTCCGTCATGCTCTGGAAGTGTATCCCCAAGCCGGCGCTCGAGAGCTGATTGTCATGCTGTTTTTATTTGCTTGGCAAATTTACACCGATTTCAACGGTTACTGTCACATCGCCCAAGGCGTGGCTCAAATGATGGGTTTCACTCTGCACGACAATTTCCGCCAACCGTATTTCGCCCGCGACGGTCACGATTTTTGGCGCCGCTGGCACATTTCATTAACCAAATGGTTCACCGACTATGTCTACATTCCCCTGGGCGGCAGTCGCGTGAACCGTGCCCGTCACTACACCAACATCATGATCGTTTTTCTGCTCAGCGGTCTCTGGCACGGTGCCAGTTGGCATTTTGTAATCTGGGGAGGAATCAATGGCTTGTGGCAAATCGCCAGCGATATCAAAAAACGGTTGCTGGTGCACTGGCACTTGACACTTGGTGACGGTTGGAGCACCAGAATGCGCCAGCGGCTGACAACTTTTGCCATCGCTGGTGCCAGCTGGAGTTTTTTCGTCATGCCCACGCTCACGAGCGTGGGTCAACTTTGGCAACGGCTATTGAGTAGTTGGCGCGGCTTGCCCCTGAAAGAAACTTTTGGCCTGCGCGGCGCCGATTTCATCTGTTTGGCACTCGCCCTAGCCGCACTGGTTGCGGTGGACTTAGCCCACGAGCGTGGCATCCAAATTTCCTCATGGCTCACGCACCAGGAATGGTGGTGTCGCTATACTATTTATACCCTGCTAATTTTAAGCGTGGTGCTCCTCGGCGTGTACGGCCCAGAATACGACGCCAGCAAGTTTATTTATTTTGATTTTTAATTATGAAACATTTTATCTCTCATCTTTTAGCCATTTTGCTACTCTCAATTTTTATCTTGAGCTTTAGCTGGATCTGGCATTGGTGCAGCGTCGACCCCAAATCTAGCAAATGGCCAGACATCATCAACCATGACAATCATCTAGATTGTTTACTTATCGGCTCCTCACATGTTCAGCGCTCCCTTTCACCAACCATTTTCCATGAATACACTCAGCAAACTTGTTTCAATGTGGGTACCGGCAGCCAACCTTATGATGCTAGTTTATTATTCCTCCAAGAAGCCATCAAACATCATCAAATTAAAACAGTTTACCTGGAAATGTACCATCATATCTGGACCACGGCCCCATATAGTCAGCGCACCGATCTCAACAAACTCTATGCTGCGCTCGATGGCGCTCCTTGGACTATTGATAAAATCACCACTTTATTACACGCTAGCCACGTCAGCCATTATGTCAACAGCTTTTTACCAGTCAGACGTTTTGCCCTTAACATCTTTAATCTTCCCCAAGATAAAGAATACTTTCTTACTCGCCTGACCGCTCTCCGCCGTCCTCAAACATCACCATATATCGCTGATTACGGCTTTCTCCAAGAAACCAAACCCAATCGCGATCGTCTGTACGTTGACGCAGCCACCGCCAGCATCGACATCACCCACGCCCCATCTACCGATAGCTATCGCACTCTCCAGCAAATTGCCCAGCTGGCACACCAACACGGCATTAACTTGGTGCTATTTATGCAACCTGAGTTACCCACTAGAATTTACTATCGACCCAATTATCAAGCGTATCACGACATGATTGCCGATTTTGCTGATGAGTATCATCTACCCTTTTACGATTTTAATTTTGTCAAAGCTTCATATTTCGATGTCAGTGACCCCAATTTATTTTATGCCGACGACCATCTCACCGTCGCTGGAGCTGAAAAATTTTCTCAATTGTTCGGCCAGTTAATCAGTGGCGAAGTGACAGCTGACGATATTTTTTATCCAGATTTAGCCACCACCATCCAGCAAGCACCGCCAGCAGTCTATGGCATTGCTCGACAATATGCCAATGACCAAGTGACCGCCAAGCTAGTTGCTCATCAACGCGATCACCTCGCCTATCAAGTCTATCACCAAGCAGAAGGTAGTCACAGCGCCGAACTTTTACTCGATTGGACCAATCAAGAACAATTCACCTATCCCGCCACTATGGATTCAGAAATTGTCGTCACTTGGCACAGAGACAACGACGAGCACCAATTTGTGCTCCCAGGTTGGCTGCCGCCATCACAATGATTGTTTCTCTGCTCAGCCCTGCCCCAATTGTGCCGTCATGATACGTTCCTGCCGATATTGAGCTGCTTGTAATAAACCGATGATTTGCTGCTGGCGCAAATAACTTTGCCGTGCTAACTTCATCATGTCCTGTCGCTGACGACAACTAGGACTCATACACCGATAGATAGCCACCAGCCATTTTTTAATTTTTTGTTTATATACAGGTGTAAGCAAATCTTGGCAGATATTATCTATGGGATTGCTCCAATTGCGCTCCGCCATCCATCCGTACTCAAACCCGCCCCACCTCTCCATAAAAGTGGGATTATTCTTCTCAATCTGTACTTTTCTTTGAGCTTCACCGAAAGAAGCGTGACGCTTGTGATACACACACATGTCATCAATTAAGGCTACCTGCCAACCGCTTTGCACCGCTCGGTACGAAAAATCTCTTTCCTCGTGATAGCCTTTGCCATATATCTCGTCCAGCTCACCAATTTCCGCCAGTACTTCCGCCCGCACACAAAAACAAAAACCCTCTGCTGCTGGCATCAAAGGATAGGTGGGCACATGTTGGCGATGTAGCCACTGATTGAGGGCCACCAAATCATCAGCTTGAATGCCTTGGCGCGCTGCCACACTACTGATACTGCACGAACTAATCGGTGAAGCAATGCCCACCGTGGGATGATTAGCAAAAAATGATGTAATACTCTTGGTAAAATTAGCGGGGATCATTGTGTCGCTGTTTAGTAAAACCACTATTTCGCCACTTGCCAATTTCATCCCCCGATTACACGTCTTGACAAAACCTAAATTTTCTTGATTAAACAAAACCTTAAATTGCGGGCACCGCTGCGCCAGAGTGTGCAAATATTTTTTCGTTTCTTCACCAGAACCATCGTCTATCAATAAAACCTCACCCTGGGCCCAATCAAAATATGCTTCCAAACTAGCCACGCACAACTTGACATCCTCCACCGCATTGTAAATGGGGACTATCACGCTAATCATTGACCGCGATTGTTGATTCATCATCTACATATTATATCACACACACCCTATTTTTTATGATATAATATCTCACATGACCATGACTCATGTGCCCATCGTCGCTATTTCCAACAATAAACTCGCTTTTGCTTTAGCTACCTTGTTTACGCAACTGCTCCAAACCAAAAAACCAGACACATTTTATGAGCTCAATGCTTTAGTGACGCCCGATTTTCTCCCCAGTCATATCGACAAAATTACCAGTTTGGCCCAACAATTTGCCCATCACTGCCACCTTAATATTGTCAAAATGACCGACGATTTACCCCAGTTTGCCAATCACAGCGACCATGTCCCCGACATGGCCACCTACAAATTTTACCTCGCCGAAAAATTTCCTCAATATCAAAAAATCATCTACTTAGACACTGACCTGGTCATTTTTCAAGATCTCACCCCTCTATACCAAACCGATTTAAACCAAAAATACTTAGGTGGAGTCCAGTCTTTAGCCTTTTATTTAAACAGCCGTCATTTAGCTGCCCAACTTGGTATCAATCATTTGGCCAACTACATCAACAGCGGTGTCTTACTCATGGACTTAGCCGCTATCCGCCACCACCAACTTGAGCACCAGTGTCGGCAATTAGTCGGTAGCTTTCCTGACACCGTCGACCAACATATTATCAACAAAGTTTACCATCAACACATCCAATTATTGTCGCCCCAGTGGAACGTCTTTAATTTTCAGCAACACTTGTATCAGTCCGACCTAGCTTTAATCGGCATGACTCCGGCACAACAATCGGCTGTGCTTCATCAACCAGCTATTTTCCATTACACTGGTTGCCCCAAACCGTGGCAATATTACAATCTTCAATTTGATCTCATTTGGTATCGCGCTTACCTGGCTTCACCATACGGATCAGAGCCACTCGCTCTCGAATTCTGTGCCGATGCCGCCGGCCAAGGTAAACCCACCAACTGGTTCACCAAAATTTATTATCGCTGCCGCGCCCAACTCGCCCTCAAAAAACGTTGGCGCCAAATATTTGGTGCCCAGCATTGAATATCTGTGATATAATACCCACGATGTCACACATTCTCATTACTGGCGGCGCTGGTTTCATCGGCTCATCCCTTGCCGACGCTCTGTTGGCGCAAGACCACGAAGTTATTGTCCTTGATAACTTTCACGATTACTATGACCCCCAACTGAAAGAAAATAACGTCGCTCCCAATTTAAACAATAAATCCTATCATCTTTTTCGCGGTGATATCAATGATAAATCGCAACTTAATCATATTTTTACATCATTTACTATTGACACAGTTATTCATCTAGCTGCTCGGGCCGGTATCCGCCCGTCACTGCACGATCCGGCCGCCTACGTCCGCACCAATGTCGAAGGCACCGCCCAAATTTTGGAAGCCATGCGCCGCCACCATGTCCAAAAGTTGATTTTTGCCTCCTCGTCATCAGTCTACGGCAACTGTCAGGCCGCCAAATTCAGCGAAGATTTGCCGCTGAGTCAACCCATTTCTCCATATGCCGCCACCAAACTCGCCGGCGAACAACTCGTTTACACCTACACGAAATTGTACGATCTTCAAGCCGTCTGCCTGCGCTTTTTCACGGTCTACGGCCCCCGCCAGCGACCCGACTTAGCTATTCATAAATTTGTTAAGCTGATCGAGCAGGGGAGACCCATTCCCGTTTACGGCGACGGCTCTACTATCCGCGACTATACTTATATTGATGACATTGTGCATGGTATTATAAATAGTATTTATTATAATAGTACCCCCTACGACATCATCAATTTGGGCGGCGGCTCCCCCGTGACTTTAAATGAGATGATTGCTACTCTCGAGCAAACCCTCGGTCAAAAAGCCATTATTGACCGTCAACCTCTGCAACCTGGCGACGTGACCAAAACTGTCAGCGACATCAGCAAAGCGCAACGTTTGCTCAATTATCAGCCGCAAACCACTTTTACTCAAGGCATCAACCTTTTTTATCAATGGTATAAAAATTTGTATCCCGCGCCTCTACACTCATGAAAAATTTCTTCACCAAAATTTTACCCGCCTCCGCTTTTATCAATCGCCAGCAAGCGTTGCATCTGTTGCGCACTTGTCCCTATTTTGACGCTCGCTGGTACAATCAAACTTATCATCATAATTTCACTATCAGCCAAGCCCTAAATTACTGGTACACCCGCGGCTGGCGCGCCGGCGAGAACCCCAGTGTCTATTTTGACACCAACTTTTACATGACCCATTATCATCCCCGCTACAATCCACTCTTACATTTTTTACTGGAGGGTCGCTACCAATGTTTTTACCCCAGCGATCACCATTTTAGCCTGGCTCCGAATTGCACGCCCCCAAATTTAACTGCCCAGCCCACTGTCAATCACTCATCATCATGCAACAAAATTGTTTACACTTGTATCACTGGTCAATACGATCAACTCATTTCACCCACCTTTGTTGCTCCCGATTGGCAGTACGTCTGTTTCACCAATAACCCCGATTATCTAGCGCAAAAAAATATTGGTGCTTGGGAAATTCGGCCGCTCCAATCGCCAACAAATTTAAATCCTACCCGTACTAATCGCTATCACAAATTGCAACCGCACGTTTTGTTTCCCGACGCCAGCGCCACGCTGTACCTGGATGGTAACATTGATGTCTTGACGGGCGCGCGTTTTTTTTTAAAAAAAAA
>JAFRKU010000033.1 GCA_017431585.1 bacterium
CACCGCCGCCCAAAAGAACTCGTCGACAACCATGGGTGCAATCGTCGTTAGACGTCCGCCCGCGTCTTTGCTACTGCCGCCACAGTGATACAATCTTTGCGTTTCGCATCGGTAATCCAGCACAATGTAGCGATCGTGAATTAAATTTTGTGTCAACCGGAAAGATATTTTTAGCTGCGGATACTCTTTTTTAAAAGTGGCAATTTCTGCATCGGTGAGAGAATGGCGCAAGCGATCGCTAAAAATGATAATAGAAACATTTTTGCCGACGTGTCGCAGCATTGCTAATGTTTTCAAACTCACATAGTTGTCAATGACAAAAATGGATTTGTGTGCTTGTGCATAAATTTGCTCGTAGGCAATTTGGGCTTCGATTATTTGTCCGGCGCAGACCGTCAACTCGCTTTTGGGCGGCAAGGCATTGAAAGAGTTGGTGAAGGAAATGAGGTCAGACTTGACGAGCATTGTTTGTTGTATTTGTTCGATCTGCATGGTATTTGTTTGTACTTGAGCACTCAACAATTGGTAAGCGCTCACGCTAGATGTATGAACCGGTGCTAGCAAGATATCTTTCATTTGTTTAAATAACTTAATCAGAATAATGCTTTGCTGTGTAGCCAATGGACCACGCAAGACTGTCATTAACATATAAATACCCTGTTCGGTAAACACAAATGGTAAATAGCGAGCTCCACCCCAATTTGAGGTCGAAATTTTCGACCTCAAGTTTAAATATTCTGTATTAGTCAACTGAAATCGAAAGCTTTGATCAAATTTTTCAACATTATTTTTCACTTGCTCATTAAATCTTTTCGTGCTATATCCGTATATTCGCGCCAAATCGCTATCTAGCATGACTTGCACGCCCCGGACCGTGAAAATTTTGTCGCGCAAGTTTTCTTCTGTAATCAGTGAAATATCTTGCGTCTGTTCATTTTTCTTTGCCATTTTTGCCTTTCTGTGTGTATGATTTATATATAGTATACACAGTGAAAGTGACAAAAGTGACAAAAAATCGGGGCAATTTAGTAGCATTTCCACATCTTGCTCCGAGTTCGCAGCCAGATGTGGCGGCAGTTTTTAGCAATTGGCACTTGACACTGCTAAAAAGTGTGATATAATGCGACCTATGACACAAAAAAGTTTGCAATTGTTTTTGTTACCAGTGGCGCCGCTGAAAGAGGGCGTGCTTTTTCCAGGATTGGAAACCAAAATGATTTTCACCCGTGAAGCCAGCAAAAATGCGCTGCGGGCGTCGCGGCGGGCCAACAATATGATTTTTATCACGGCCCAAAAAAATTTGCAAGCGGACAATCCTAAACCCAAAGACTTGTACGAAGTGGGTACGCTGGCGCGAGTGGGCGAAATCAGCGAAGAGGGCGACAATATGACCGTGGAGATCACGTCGCTGTCGCGGGTGAAAGCGGTGGAGTGGCACAGTGCGCGTAAACTTTTGATTGCGCACGCGGAAGTTTTGGATGACATTGTGGACGAAACAGACGAAAAATTGGAAATGATGCGCGAGCATTTGCTGAATGGTTTTTTGTCGCTGATTAAAGTGGGAATGGTGGAGATTGGTGAGGATTTTATCGCTTACATGCGCTCGCTACCGCCCGGTCAAGTGTGTGACCACGTGGCTAATATGCTGTCGGCCAAAAATGAAACTAAACAAAAAATTTTGGAAGCGCTCTCGCTGCGGGAGCGGATGAAACTGACGCTGTCACAACTGGAAACGGAAATTCAGGTGGCGCGGGTGGAAACCGAGGTGATCAAAAAAACGCATGACAAGTTTGAGAAAAATTTTAAAGAAAATGTGTTGCGCGAGCAGTTGGCGATGATTCAAAAAGAATTGGGCGACATGGATGACGAAGAACAAGCGGCCGACGAATACGAAGCGAAACTCAAAAAGCTTAAAACTACCAGCGAGAACAAGGAAAAAATTAAAAAAGAATTGAAACGATTTCGGCAAACCAGCAGCATGAATCCGGAAAGCGGGTATTTGCGCAATTGGCTGGACACGGTGTTTGAGTTGCCGTGGGGCAAGTATAGTCGCGATGTGCTGGATTTGGCGACGGCGGAGAAAATTTTGAACGAGTCGCATCATGGGTTGCAAGAAGTCAAGGATCGTGTTTTGGAATACATTGCGGTGCTGAAGTTGCAGCGCCAGCAAAAAACAGCCAGTCAAGCGCCGACGATTTTGTGTTTCGTGGGCCCGCCGGGCGTGGGTAAAACGAGTATTGGCGAGAGCATCGCCCAAGCACTGGGACGTAAGTTTGCTAAGGTGTCTTTGGGTGGCGTGCGTGACGAGGCGGAAATTCGCGGCCACCGGCGGACTTACGTGGGGGCAATGGCGGGGCGAATTGTCAAGGGACTCAAACAGGCAGGCACGAGTAACCCGGTGTTTATGCTGGACGAGATCGACAAAATGGCCACCGATTATCACGGTGACCCCTCTTCTGCTCTGCTGGAAGTGCTCGACCAGGCGCAAAATCAGCAATTCGAAGATCATTATTTGGATATGCCGTATGATTTAAGCCAAGTGATTTTCATTGCCACGGCCAATACCATGGAAGACATCCCCGAGCCGCTTTTGGACAGAATGGAAATCATTCGCTACGCCGGCTACACGGCCAGCGAAAAAGTGGCGATTGCACAGCGATTTTTGTGGCCAAAAGCGCTGGTGAACAATGGTTTGACTAGTCAACAAGTGACGGCAGGTGAGACCGTGTGGCGCAAGATTATTGAAAATTATACTCGGGAAGCGGGGGTGCGTGAGCTGGGGCGGCAATTGGATAAGGTTTTGCGTAAGGTGGCGCGAGAAATCGTGGCGGGCAAAAAGGCACACGTGGAGTTGACGCTGAAAAATTTGCCTGATTATTTGGGGCCGGAAAAGTTTGATGTGACCACGAATAATCAGCAATCGGAAGTGGGCGTGGCCACGGGTTTGGCGTGGACGAGCGTGGGTGGCGACGTGCTTTTTATCGAAGTGGCCACCAGCGAAGGCAAGGGTGAGTTGAAACTGACCGGACAGTTGGGCGACGTGATGAAAGAATCGGCGCAAGCAGCCTACACTTTTGTCCGTTCGCACGCCAAACAGTTGGGTATATCAGTCAAAACCATGGATAAATTGGATCTGCATGTCCACGTGCCCGAAGGAGCGGTGCCCAAAGATGGCCCTTCAGCGGGGGTGACGATGGTGACGGCGATGGTTTCGGCGCTGACGGGTCGGGCAGTCCGGCGCGACGTGGCCATGACTGGTGAGGTGACGCTGCGGGGTAAAGTGTTGCGCATCGGGGGACTGAAAGAAAAATCGATTGCGGCGGCGCGCTCGGGGTGTAAAATCGTGTGTATTCCGGCGGAGAATGAGCGTGATTTGGTGGAAGTACCGGAAGAAATTCGCCAGCAAATCAAATTTGTGCCGACGCGTCAGGTCCAGGAAAACTTGGAAATTGCCTTAGAAAAAGCGACAAAAGCGTGATATAATATCTTTTTGCGCTGGTTCAAACGTGAACTTTTGGCGGAAAGGGACTTATGACACAAAAATTGACCAAGTTGGTGGCCACGATTGGCCCGGCGACGGAAACGGAAGAAATCATTGGGAAATTGATTGACGCGGGCATGAACGTGGCTCGGTTTAACACCAAGCACTCTTCGCCCGAGTGGCATCAAGAGCGGATCGCGCGGGTGCGCCAAGTGGCGCGGCAAAAAGGCGCGGCGGTAGGGATCATGCTGGATTTGCAAGGCCCGGAAATTCGGATTAATTTGCCGGGTGAAACGCCTTTCGATTTGGTTGAGGGCGAGACGGCGATTTTCACGGCGCGGGAAAATTTGGAAGCGGTGAAAAAAGTGTTGATTCCGCAAAATGTGATTGACGCTCTCCAAGTGGGCAACGTGGTGCTGCTGGATGACGGGGCGTGCGAGTTTGAAGTGACGCAAAAAAATAGCGATCATTTGGTGCTCAAGGCTCTTTCGGCTTGCACGGTCAAACACCGCAAAACGATGAACGTCCCAGGGGTGACGATTGATATGCCGTCGCTGATTGAGGCGGATTACGCGCAACTGGACGGGGCGAGTGGCAACTGCGAAATTGATTTTGTGGCTTTGTCTTTTGTTCGGAGCGCGGCGGATATCGAATTTTTGCGCGAGGAGCTGGTCAAGCGTAAAATGTGCGCCGGTATTATTGCCAAAATTGAAACGCAAGCGGCGCTGGATCATTTGGAAGAAATTGTGGATGCATCCGATGCGGTGATGGTGGCCCGCGGTGACTTGGGCGTGGAGATGCCGTATGAAGAATTGACTTTTTGGCAAAAACGAATTATTGATTTGTGCCGGGCCAGTAGCAAACCGGTGATCACGGCCACACAGATGCTTAAATCCATGACCGATGCGCCGCGGCCGACGCGGGCGGAGGTCTCCGACGTGGCGCACGCGATTTATGACGGCACGGACGCGATTATGTTATCGGAGGAAACGACCATTGGCAAGTATCCGGTGCGAGCGGTAGCGACGCAAGCTAAAATTGCGGCTTTCAATGAACCGTACGCCAACGATGTACTGCAAATTGCGCTGACGGACGATCCGCAAGAAGCCATCACCAACGCAGCGGTGGAACTGGTGGAAAGCAGTGGGCTGGAAATTGCGGGCTTGATTAACATGACGATTTCGGGGCGGAGCGCGCATTTGCTGTCTAGCTTGCATCCGAGCAAACCGATTATCGCGGTGACCGCCAGCGAGCGAGTTTATTTCGCGCTGTCGCTGTCTTACGGAGTGCAGCCGGTGTTGGCCACCAAAGAGCAGGCGGGTGATTTGAGTCAAGCTTTGGTGCTGCTTAAAGACAAAGGTTTGGTGACCAAAGGTCAGCGGATTGTGGCAACTCACGGGGTGCCGCATGCGACGCGAGGGACGAATACCATTTCGATTGTGGAAGTGAGTTAAAAATCGCTAAAGTATCCTATAATATTTACGTGTTTCGCATGGGGCGCCGCACGTGGAGCGGATTTCGCCGCACGTGGAGCATGTGTTTTTAGTTATTAGGTAAAAGGCGATAGACGCATTGTGGGGTGACTAAGTTATACGGACAAGTGATACCGCTGTCTTGACATTGGGGATTGTCGGGGCTGGCGTGAAAAACGGGAGTCAATTGCCAACCGGGGAAAAATTGAGGCAGTTTGTCACAGGGGACGCGATAGTTGATGACGTAGGCCGCGTGGCCAGCGTCGAGGGCTGTTTGCAGTTGAGGAGTCAAATTGGCTTCGCGAAAACTGGTACAGTTAAAATTTTGAAATTGGTGGGCGAAGCGGAAGTTTTCCAAAATGCACAGGCTGCCAACGTCAAAGATACCGACTGTTTGGGCGTCAGCATCGAGGGCGGATTGGCGCCAATTGGTATAAGCGGTGGTATCGCGAGCGACCGCCAGCTTGATGCGGACAAAGCGGGTGGTATTGACGGCAAAAAGGATCAGGGTACCGAGGGCGAGAGCCGCGAGAGTGAGGCGGCGGCTGAGTGATATTGGGCGGATGTCTGAGGCAAAAATGAGCGACCAAGCAAACCAAATTAAACCGGACACAGGAAACAGGTAGCGGGGAATAAAAGGTACGCCGAGGGTGTACAAAATGATACCTGTCAGGTACGACAGCAACCAAATCAGGCCAATGGCCAGGACAAGGCGACGATATGGCTGGGGCGTGAAAAACCACCAGCTGACAGCAGCAATGAGAAGCAAAGTGAGATTGGTGAGATTGAAACCGAAGGCAGCGGCGGTGACGCTGGGGGTGGCGCCTAGCGGGTAGACGAGGCTGGCGGGAAAGTGCCACCAGTAGTCGTCTGGTAGCGGGATGCTGGCGGTGGCAAGCGGGTGGTTGGTGAGGCGGTGGCTTTGTTGGTAACACAGATACAAGCTGGGGCTAATGAGGACTAGGGTGAATGTGCCGGCGGCCAGCAGCCGCCGGCACAGGGGAAAATTTTTTTGCCAGACAGCCCAGCTGAGCAAAAGTAACCAGATGAAAAAGACGGGTACACCGGCGAAATATTGACACCAGAAAGTAGCCACGCTGCCACCGATCAGGGCAAGCCAAGCGGCGATGCTCTGGTCGCCGGTGAGCAACCGCCAAGCGCCGTAGGCGGCGAGAGTGACGGTGAGCATAACCAGCGAGTACATGCGAATTTCAAAAGCGTAGGGCAAGATGTAAGGCGCGCTGAGGGCGGCCAGGGCAAAAATTAGGGCGGATAGATAGTGGCGACGTTTGGCCAAAAGCCAGCCGCCGGTGAGACTGAGAATTAGATTGGGAATAAATGATAGCAATTTAGCTTGACTGATCGGTGTAAAAATGGTGGTCAGCGGCGACAGACAATAGAGCCAGGCGCGCAGGAGCAAAAAGTAACCGGGTGGATGATAATCGATGTTAATGATAGTCCAAAATCGCTGCCAATCCCAAGTGCCCAGAGAAAGCGAAGCGACGTCATCGCTCCAGACGGCTTGATTAAGGCCGATACACAGGAGAAAAATGACAAAAGTGGCGTAAGCTGTGCTGACCAGCAGCCACGGCCAGTGCGAACGAATAATTTTTTGCATCGGCGTGATTATATCACGCCTCGGTCTGTTTTTCGATGGTAAAAACCAGGTCGCGCAGCATCGCGGCCAGTTCGAAGTCCATGAGGTTGGCGGCTTTGGTCATCTGGCGCTTAAGTTTGGGGGTGAGTTGCTTGAGTTCATGCGGAGTGTAAGCGTCTGGATCAAAATTATTCAGATCGATAGCTGTTTTTTTGTCGAGTTGGATGACGAGCGGTTTTTTGGTCTTGCTCGAGTCGTTGTGGCGGTTGGCGACTTGGTTTTTTTGGGCTTCTTGGGCTTCGCGATCCAGAAGGCGTTCACGAATTTTTTTGGTAACCGTTTGAGGCGTGATGCCGTGGTCGCGATTGAATTTTTCTTGGTATTGGCGTCTTCTTTTGGTTTCATTGATGGCGCGTTCCATGCTGCCTGTCATTTGATCGGCATACAAAATGGCGCGGCCGTACACATGGCGAGCGGCGCGGCCGATGGTCTGGACGAGTGAGGTTTCTGAGCGCAAAAAGCCTTCTTTGTCGGCGTCAACGATGGCCACTAGGGAAACTTCTGGCAAATCCAGGCCTTCGCGGAGCAGATTTATCCCGACCAAACAATCATATTTGCCTTCGCGCAAGTCGGATAAAATGTCGGAGCGCTCGAGGGTTTCCACGTCGGAGTGCAAATAAGCGACTTGCGGCAGCGGCTCGAGTTCGCCAAATTCGTATTCCGGATGTTGGCGGCAGAGCTCGCGCAGCCGCCCCGCGTCATTGAGATAGTCGGTGAGCGTTTCGGCCATGCGTTTGGTGAGCACGGTGACCAGCACCCGTTGGTGCAATTTTTTGCGGCGCAAAATTTCGCCGATAAGATTTTCGATTTGGCCGCGGCTGGGGCGAACTTCCACAATGGGATCAAGCAAACCAGTGGGGCGAATGAGTTGTTCGGCGACTTTCTGGTGCGAGTATTCCAGCTCCCACTCGCCCGGGGTGGCCGAGACAAAAACGAATTGCTGGTTTTTATCCAAAAACTCGTGCCATTTGAGCGGGCGATTATCCAGGGCGGACGGCAGACGAAAACCGTATTTGATCAAATTTTGTTTACGGGAAACGTCGCCAAAGTACATGCCGCGAATTTGAGGCACGGACATGTGCGATTCGTCCACGATAGTCAAAAAGCCGTCGTGACCGTAGATTTTTTGGTTTTCCCAAAAATAGTCTAGCAAGGTGAAAGGTGGATCGCCAGGGGCGCGGCCGTCGAAGTAGCGAGTGTAGTTTTCAATGCCGTTGACAAAGCCGAATTGGGCGATTTGCTCGAGGTCGAAGTTGACTTTTTGTTTGAGGCGATAGGCTTCGACTGGTTTGCCGGCCAGTTCGAGTTCTTTGTGGCGGGTGTCTAGATCGTGGCGAATTTGCTTAATGGCAGCGGCAGTATCGGTGCCGATGATATGATGTTTGGCTGGGTTGATGGAAATGGCGTGGGTGGGGGTTTCCAAAGTTTCGCCTGTCGTCGGGTCGAAACGAGTGATGCTGGTGATACGGTCTTGGAGAGTGTCGATGGACCAAG
>JAFRKU010000034.1 GCA_017431585.1 bacterium
TCAGACCAGTTAGCAAAATATTGGTTCGAACCAGAGCGCGTTCCGCAGCCACCTTTGGTCGTCGCGCTAAGACGACCCCAGGGCTCGAGGACGGTTTGAGCGCCGGACAAATATTTTGCGCTGGTCTGAAACAGACGTGCGCAGCGACGCGCCAGCGCTAGCGCGCGAGGCGCACAAATGCAGCCCACCAGCCCTGGGGTAACTCCCGGGTTCATTTGCCCCTCTCGCTGGCCGCGCGGCGCATGGCATGTTTTGTTTCACCCGCCCTCTTTTTACCCCTTGACGCTCGCGCTCGATTGTGCTATACACACTCTCATGTGGTTTACTCTTTGTGCCAGCGCTTCGGGTGTGATTGGTTTAGCCTACGAACTTTTGTATCAGCGCGCCCTCTCGCTTATCAATGGCGACCTTTATCTCACTTCGGCCCTGCTGGTGCTGACTTTTATCATCGGCATGAGTTTGGGTCAGCTGCTGGCCGGCTGGTGTCGCCGTTGGCTGCCGTTGCTGGAAATCGTCGGCGGCCTTTACGCTTGTCTTTTCGGTTGGTGGCTGCGCACCGGCGCCTATACCCAGCAGTTACCCTACGCAGTCATGGCCGCTATTTTGCTCGTGCCCGCCTTCATCGTCGGCGCCCACGTCCCGCTGTATACTTATTATTTACGTCGCCTCGATTTTGCGGCCGTCTACGCGCTTTATCACTTCGCCGCCGTGGCCGGCTTGCTGGCGCTAACTTTAGTGGTCCTCCCGCACGCGCCTTTGTCCGTCGTTTTTATCACCATCGGTCTCGTGCAAATTGCCATCGGCGCCAGCATTCTTATCGCTCACCGCACCGGTCGCTTTCGCTTGGCCACCACTGCGCTCAGTTGGCGCCAGCTTACCTCGCTGTCTCGCTGCCACGCCCGCCCGTTGCTCACCATCGCCGCTTTCAGCACCATGGCCTACTTTTCCCAACTCACCCTCACCAAAATTTTGCTTTACTACGAATTCATCGCTCGGCCAACTTACGATTATTTCATCATCGCCAGTTTGTTTTTCGTCGTGGTCGGCAGCTGCTTGGGCCGGCTCAAAATTTCCCGACTTGTCTGCGTGCTCGCTTTCGCCGTTCACGCCAGCGCCACCATTTTGTTGCTGCCGCTTTTCGCCCACGTCCTCGTCAGCTTCCAGCCAGACAACTTGCATACTTATTTATTAATGCTCGATGCTCTCGCTTTCGCTCCGCTCCTGTGGTCCAGCGTTTTCCTCTGCCGGACTTTGGCCGGCCTGTCTATGTCCGATAGCGAGCGCGATGCCCTGTCTGGTTTGGCTCTCGCCGCCGCTGGAGTAGGGGACATCTTGGGTTTTGGGCTGGTGATCGCCGCCACCGCCCTGGTGTTTTCTCCCGTTTTGCTTTTGCCCTTGTGGCTGATCGGTGCGGTGATTATCGCTTTGCTTCGTCCCGGTTGGCGCCAGCTGGCCGTTGGTTGCGCTGGCCTCTGTGTCGTCGGGGTGGCGTTTGCGCTTTGTTATCACCCGGGCGAAATTCTCAGCGAAGGTCTCGTGGTCCGTGGCTGGCTTTCGTCGCGCCGCTATCCGCTCACTCAAGTGCCCACTTTGGCCGCCTATCGCGCCGCGCATCCGTATACTTTGCAGCAAGCGCAAGTAGCCGGCAACGCTATCGCCGGCATTTTCACCCAAGAGGCATACGATCGCACTTTTTATGTGCTGGATGGTTACGTCAGTCACCAGATGAATCACTACACCGAAGTCCTCGTCGGGCTACTTGCTCGCCGCTATTTCCCGGACCGCTTATCCGATAGTTTCGTCATTGGTTTGGGTTCGGGTCAGACGCCCGCCGGTGTGGCCATGATTGCCGATCACACCACCGTCGCAGAAATCAATCCGGCAGTCATCGATTTTTTGCCTCTGGTGGAAAATTACAATCATCACTTAGCAACCAATTCCGCCGTCACTGTTGCCGCCGCCGACGGCATGACGTATTTAAAAAAGTCGCGCGACCATTTTCCGCTCATTTTAAACACCGCCACCAATTTGTACACCGCCGGCGCCGCTAAATTGTCCACCCGCGAGTTTTTGACTTTGGTCCGCGATCATTTGTCACCAGACGGTGTGTATGTCTCGTGGATTGATGCCGGCAGTATTGTCAGCCACCAGGACTTGGGCACACTTTTGCATTTGCTCGCCGACTATTTCACCTTCACCGATTTACATTTGGTGGCCAATCAGTACGCCGTGCTGGTTTCCTACAATCAACCACGCCCCGTGTTACCGTCTTTATCCACCGTCTCCTGGTCGCCCGCCGACGCCACCTTTTTGGCCGCCAGCGGTTTGTCGCTGACCGACGTGCCCGTAGTTCGCTATCGCTTGCGCGGTCCCAACGCCACTTTCCACACTAGCGTCACTCAACTGCCCACCATGGATCAGCCGTTGCTGGAAACTTTGGCGCTGCAAAATTATTTGCAATTAGCCACCGCCCGTCGCTTGTTTTACACCCGTCGCGATATTTGGGGCGCTTTAGGTGAGCAAGCGTCCGCTAGCGGCGCCCTGACAAATTGATCACATTTTGTCTATATTTGTACACAAAATATGAACATTTGTGCCGATTGTCTCCTCCTCATTTTTTTCTTGCAAAATTTGCGGGAAAATGTGATATAATCAAGAGTATGTTTACGCCCAACTTTACGATCAGCAATAATTTACTCATGTATATCTCCCGCATCGAAGCCGCCCGCGCTTTGGTAGAAAACTCACCGCTGGTACCGGCTTGGGAAATGAAATTTCGCGACGACGCCCTCCAACGCACCGTCCACTATGGCACCAAAATCGAAGGCAATGACTTGACCGCCGAGCAAGCGCGCCAAGTCGTCATGATTGACGATAGCAATCTCAAAACCATCAGCGAAAAAGCCGGCATCATTGCCCGCGACCGCGACATCCAAGAAGTCATCAACTACCGCAACGTCATTTGGTGGATAGATCAGCAACATTCGCTCGGCACAGACAAACTTTTCACCGAAAAAACGCTCAAAAAATTGCACACCCTCACCGTCAATCGTCTCATTGATGAACAGTTTGTGGGCGTCTATCGCGACCGGCAAGTCGTCGTCAAAGCCGTCAACGGCGAACAAGTCGCTTTCCGCCCGCCGCACAATACCGAAGTCCCGTTTTTGCTCGCCGACTTTTTCACTTGGCTCAATGGCCAAGGTGGTCAAAGCGTCCACCCTATTTTGCGCGCCGCCATCACTCACTATCAACTGGTTAATATCCACCCCTTTATCGAAGGCAACGGCCGCACCGCCCGCGCCATGGCCACCCTCGTTTTGTATTGCGCCCACTACGATTTCAAAAAGTTTTTCTCGCTCGAACAATATTTCGATTCCGACGTGGAGCGCTACTACCAAGCTCTCTTGTCCGTCCAACAATCCGGCAACCAAGACATGACCTACTGGCTCGAATACTTTTGCTACGGTTTAGCTATCGAAGTCGACAAAGTCAAAAGCCAAGTCCTCAAACTCTCCAAAGATCTCAAACTCAAAGAGCAATTGGGCAAACAAGTCTCGCTTACCGAACGCCAAATCATTCTGCTGGAAATCTTGCAGCATCAAGGCGAAATCACCTCCGAGGAAGCCAAGCAAGCCTTGCCCAATGTCTCCACCGATACCATTTTGCGCGATATCAAAGATCTCATCAAAAAAGGTGTCATCCAAAAACGCGGCGTTACCAAAGGCGTGCGCTATGTTTTAAGTGAATAACCTATGGTATAATCAAACCATGTGGTCGCAGTGGCGCCCTCGTGTGCGCTTTATCGCCGGCGTTTTGATTTTATTCGCTGCCTTGTTTTTGGGCGTGAGTTTTTCGCTGCGCAGCAATGATATCATTTTGTACGACATTGAAACCTTGCCAGGCGAAAAATCGCTCTCTACCGCCTCCAATGCTAACGTTTGGTCGCCAATCTACGATCTCACTCTCACCGGTCTCACTTTTACGCCCAATGTTTTTGCCAGCCACGCCCAGCGTGTTGCTTTGGCCGATACCTCGTCCCAAACGCTTGTTATCATCGATCTCCAGCGCAAAAACTTCGTCCAACTGCCCACCATCCCGGACCACATCTTCACCGCCTTGACTTTCACTGATACCGACGAGCTCGTCGCTTTTGCCAACGGCCTCTGGCGCTATGACGCCGACGAGCAAACTTGGCACGCTCTCACCCCCGAACTCATTTTACCCGCTCCCGTCACCCATCTGGCCACCTTCGCCGGTCACTATTATTTGTTTGGCGAAAATTTGGTCCGCAAAGTTACCATGGACGAAGACAAATTCGTCGCTTTAGACGATTGGCTGACCACCTCCGACTGGTCTTTCACCCCCATCAGCGTTTGTATCGATGGCTACATTTACGTCAGCACCGCCACTGGCGTCACTCGCCTCGTCCGCGGTCAGCTCGATCGTTGGAGTGCCGACGGCGAGATTTTCGGTCACCAATATTTAAGTGACACCGATCAGTTTTTGTTCAGCCTCGTCCCCGCACAAGAAAGCTTGCTCACCATCGATAAAGCCACCGGCCACATCGCTGCTACTCTAACGGATAAAACTTTACTCACCAGTCGTTTTCTCTGGCAAGACGCTGACACAGGTAGCTTTTACACTCTTGTTGGTCAGCAAATTTATTCCTATACACCAAGTGAAAACAACTAATTTGTACAAATTTTTTAAACACTGACAGCTTGCATTTTTGTGCGCTTTGTGCTACAATAGCTCCCATGGATAAAGATGCTTTAGCTTCAGTGGGAGTCATTGCTTTACTCTTGATTGTTATCGGCGTGGCCACCTACTATAATAATAGTCAACAGTTTGTCGCCACCCGTGGCCAACTCAATCAGGTCGTCAGTAAGACTTTAAGCACCCTGCTCACCAAAAAGAAAGAGGCCACCGCCGCCCAGATTCAGCAAACCACGTGCCCCGCTTGCGAAGTTCCCACCCCGTCACCCACCGCCAACCAAAAACAGCAATTCCAAGCCGATCCCATTCCCTATGTCCGCGATGCGCTCTCCGCCAAATTCGCCACCCAACTTTCCGCCGGCGAACTGGAAAGCGTCTACACCATCGGCTCGCACATGTATTGGCGCGATGGTAGCGACGGCTACCGCATTAGTGTGGACGGTGGCAAAACTTTAAGCCTCCAAGTCCCCTCGACTGCCAAAGCCTACCAAGTCACGCCCGATAAAACCAGCGATACTCACCCAGCGCTGCGCCATCCGCTCCTGGCCAAAGTCAGCCAAGAAGTCAGCCGCGCTCTCAAAAAAATCGATTTCAAACAAAGCCATTTCTCCGAGTGCCCGCTCTGGGCGCCCTACGATCCCTTCGATAACTGCGTTGCCACCTTCACCAAAAACGACATGAAATGTTCCCTGGTGGCCCTCTACGGCCGCTATGGCCAGCGCGACATTGCCACCGATGATCCCTATTTACGTCTGGAATTGTCTTGCTCAGACAATTACGACACCGCCTATGCCTTGCAGGCTCCGTACCTGTACGCCGTCAATCTCATCAGCCCGCCCTGGGCTACGCCCGATATGGTCGTAGAAGAGCTGGCCGCTGGCGAAGGTCTCACCTGGGTAAATTTTGGCTATACATCCGCCTATTTCCAGGAAATCGATAGCGGCTTGCGCCTCCTTGACCAGGCCGATCTCACTCAAAGCTGTCAAATCATCCGTCAGGCCGACGGCAGCCAACAGCTATCTTGCCAATAAATTGCCCCGCACAAGCTGGCATCCTTGTGGTATAATACCACCAGTTCTTTGATTTTTTGGCTGGCGAGCGCAGGGAAGGACAAATATTTTCCCGAATATTGATTTAATCGGGCCGATGGGATGTCAGTGGTGTGACCGTGGTTACGCCCGCGCCCTGCCCACCTGGGTTATCCCGGGAAATCGCTCCGACCTTGCGCTCGCCAGCTCAAACTTAGGCCAAGTTACTCAAGCGGTCAACGAGGGCAGACTGTAAATCTGCTGCCATTACGGCTACGGAGGTTCGAATCCTTCACTTGGCACTCGAAGCTTTAGATGAAAAGCTCCTGTTTATTTGCAAACAGGAGCTTTTTAAATGTCAAAAGAGCAAAAAACTAGCCAAACAAGTGTATTATACCATAATATTGAGTATAAAAATATATCAAATATTCACCAATTACAAGTAGTATTGGCAAAAATCATCAATAGCTTTATTTGCGAGCGAGAGTTGCGCTATGTTCTAGCGTTGCAAGAAGCCGGGTATTCGATCCAAAAAATCTCCGAAGTTACTAATAGTTCCAGAGAAAGAATCTATCTAATGGTCAATAGAAAGGAATCAAATGAAAGACTGGTTTAATTGGATCGTTCGCTATGTCAACGGACAACCGTGGATGAAACGCATGGGCGGATTTTATAATTTGCAGACAGGCCAATTTATTTCAGTTGAGGCACTGCGCAAACTGTTGGGTGAAGACAAATAACTAATTTGCCTGGCTCTTACGCCTGGTTAAATCTGGTTTTTGCACATACTTGATGTTTTCTCCTTATAGCTACGCAGAAAACATCAATAAACCAGGCGTATTTCAATACAATACAAAAAATAAGGAATTTATGAAAACACGATTATTACAAACAGACTTTTGGAGTGACGAGACAATTCAATCAATGTCGCTGGCAGCACAACACTTGTATGTCTTTCTGCTGACTTGCCCCCACATCAATATGTGCGGCATCTTTAGACTTTCTAAAGGTCTCATATGTCTAATGGCAAGACTGAATGAGCAGCAGCTACAAACAGCCAAAGAAGAACTGATGGCCACCGGCAAAGTTCTATTTTACAACGGCTGGGTATTTGTTAAAAACGCTCGTGAGAAAAACTACTATGAGTCGTCAGTAAAAAATCGCAAATCAGTAGCCAAAGAACTTGCAGCTATTCCTGATGATGTCAAAACGGCTTGTCAAGAATTTACACATGGGAGCATTTCGTTTGACGTAGCAGATACTAACGCAAAGGATATAAATAATCAGTGTGCAGATATAAATTCATCACCAATAACCATCAATACCATATCACCAACTAATGATACCGACCAATTGGGTATAGATACCGACAAAACAGAGATAGATACTAACCTAAATCATAATCTCTCTCATAATCAAAATCAAAA
>JAFRKU010000035.1 GCA_017431585.1 bacterium
CTCACTGGCCGCGCGTCTCGACAGGGATTTTCGCATAAGTCCAGTGTCACGACGCGGGTGAGCGAGCGGTCACACACTATCAGAAGATAATAGCGACGAGCGTGACCGTTAATGCTATTCTTTGACATCCAGCAAAAATCCAGTCTCGACGCACGGCCAGCGAGAGCCGTACATAAACCCGGGAGTAACTCCCGGGTTGACGGGCGCTTGCATTTTTTGTCTGCTTGTGATACAATGATTGACCTTAGCCGATGAAAACAACACTAACTTTGCGCCTGACACCAACTCAAATATCCAAGCTGGCGATGGCGGCGGTGGCCGCGCTGGTAGCGATAGTGTTTATTTTTTTACTGTGGCGCCGGCCGCTGACACCAGAGAATAAGACCGCTCTCTCCCCTACTCCCAGCGCGTCGCCTGCAGCGTCTGATCACGTGTCATTGTACAGCGAGCGCGAGCAAACACTGGTGACTGACACGGCGACCGGCTGGACTTATGTGTCCACCCTGGTACCAGAGGGGTGGACGGTGGATGGAGAACTAAATTGGGATCAAATCGATGTGACGTATCCGTTGCTGGCCCACGTGACGCTGACAAGTCCGGACGAGCGGATGAGGGTACATTTATGGTCGCCGCGGCAATTTATCGATGATCAAAGTGGCGGAGCCGACGGCCCCGATCGGCAACAATACTTAACGTATCGCACTTATCGGCCGGCGGAGGTGGCGGCGGATGAAACTTTGGCTGACTTGGGTTTTGGCAGTTGGCAGCGAGTGGGCGAACTGACGCCGGCGGCTGCTTGGTCGCAAGCGGTGAGCGAGGCAACGGCCGAAATCATGGATGAGACGGTGGCGGCGCTAGCCGACCAACAAGTGAGCGTGCGCCAACAGATGGCCTACCAAAGTGCGGCGGCGGCCGATTACGGTCGTGGGGAAAATCTGGCACGGGTAATGACAACGGTGACGGGAGCGGAATACCAGCTGAGTTTGCCGGGCGGGAGCACGATGACGACGGCGACGTGGGAGCAGCCATGGACGGCAGTATTGGTGGCGGCCGATCGCGACAGCTTCGAACAATATTTACCGGTGGCGGAGGCAATTGTGCGCGCTAGTTACTGGACCAATGATTTTTTTGCCGCGGCGGAGGGTGTTAGCCGGCAAATTACGCAGGCGCTGGCCGCCGGTCAGCTGGATCAGCTGGCGCTGGAGACGAAGGCGCGCGATAGTTATCAGGCGAGCGAGTGGGTGGTGGCGGCCAGTAAACGGTCGCGGCGGCTGATGAGCAGTTATCAGGTATTATAAAGGAAGCGATGTTGAATTATTTTTCACTGATTAATCAATATTATTCGCCAGAGACGCGGACGTATAAAATTTATACGGTGCACGTAACGCTGGTAGCCAACAAAGCTTTGCAAATTGCCCGGCGGCTGAATTTGCCGGCAGAGCAGCAACAATTTATCGAAGAGGCGGCAATGTTGCACGATATCGGGGTGATTAAAACCAACTCGCCCAAAATGGATTGCACGGGCGAAGCACCGTATATCCAGCACGGCATCTTGGGGGCAGCGATGTTGCGTGAGCACGGCTTGGAAGCGCACGCGCTGGTGGCCGAGCGGCACGTGGGAGTGGGCTTGACCAAACAGGAAATTGAGCAGCGTCAGTTACCGTTGCCGGCGCAAGATTTCGTGCCGCAAAGTTTAGCAGAGCAAATTATTACTTATGCGGATTTGTTTTTTTCCAAACGGGAAGCGACACTGTGGCGGGAGGATACACCGGCGGAAATTGTGGCCGAGCTTGATTCCTACGGTCCGGAGCAAGCGGATGTTTTCCGCGGTTGGCAAGCAAAATTTGAGGTATAATACAGACTATTATAATAGTATAAATAGAAAGCAGGTATGACTTTACAAACGCAACTGATGAGTGACATGAAAGAGGCGATGAAAGCCCACGATGCCACGCGCTTGGGCGTGGTGCGGTTTTTGATGAGCGAAATTAAAAACGCTCAGATTGACGGCGCGGGGAGTGACGACGCGAGTTTGCAAAAAGTGGTCGCCAGTCAAGTGAAAAAATCCAAAGAAGCGGTGGCCGAATTTGTGGCGGCCGGACGGCAAGATTTAGCCGACGAAGAGCAAGCGAAAATTGGGATCATGGAAAAATATTTGCCGGCGCAATTAGACGAGGCGGCTTTGGAAAAAATTGTCCGCGAAACTTTGGCTGAAATCGGAGCAGTGAAAAATCCGGGTCAAATTATCGGCGCGGTGGTGAAAAAAGTGGCCGGACAAGCCGACGGTGGCCGGATTAAAGCGATGGTAGAAAAAGTGACCGCTAGCTAAGGAGAGATATGTGGAGTCCAGAAAATTTAATGCCGATTGTGTTGATCGTGGTGATGGTCATCGTGGCGGTGGTGCTGATTTGCGTGGGAATACAGCTGTATTTACTGCTGAAAGACACGCGACGGCTGATTAAAAGTGCTGATGCTTTAGTGAACAACGCCGACGAAAAACTTGATTTGGTGGTCAATCCCATTCGGACTTTGGGCAGTTTGGCTTCGGGCGTGGCCGGCGGGATGAAAGCTTTTGACGCTTTCAACATGTGGTTGAAAAAACGAAAAACAGCATGAAGACAGCTGAGGGCGTGAGTGAAGCAGAACTGCGCGCCGCGCGGGAGCAGGGCGAGCGTTTGAGCGAGTTTATGTTGGCTATGGAGTATTTTTTGCGGGAAACGCCGGAGGGGTTGGCAGTGCGGCGAGAAATGGAAAACGATTGGCAGCAAGCGGTGGCGACATTGCGCGCTAGCAAACAGTTGGTGGGCGCGGATTTTAGCTTGGCCGAATGGCTACATCAAGTGCAGCGTGAGTTTGTAAGCCAGGCGCGAGCGAGCAACAAGAGTGCCAAAAAGGAGACAGCCAGAAAACCGGGACGACCGGTAGGCAGCGTGGCGACGCGCTCCAAACCGCTGAAGTTTAAAAATATTCCGTAAAAACAAGTATGTGGACGCGAGCACAGTTGACCAGTCAAGCGCAAAAAATGGTGACCACGGGGCGAGAGTTTTTGAGTAAATTTATTCCTCAAATATGGCATTTTTTACTGAATTATAGCCATTTTTTACATCTGCTTTCTTTGGCGCTGTTTTTCTATTTGTTCGTATGGCTGATCTTTGTCCACGTGCCGCCAGCGCTGGTGGCAAATTGGATTTTTCCCGATAGTTATCTGTTGGTGCAAGCTTTGCTGGCGGCAGGCAACTTTTTGGCGGCGACTTTTGTGTGTCAGTCGCGCTTCATGGGCACGTGGTTTGCCTTGGTGGCCGGGACTTTTTTGTTTTTCCGTTTTAGTCATTTTTTGTTGACGCCACCTTTGGTGGTGACTTTAATTGTGGCGAGCATTTGCTGGTGGTTGTGGCTGTTTTTGTGGTATAATATGTCTCATGAAACAAAACTCCAGTGATACTCAATTGATGATTGTGGCCGTGCTTTCGGCTTTGGCGGTGTTTTTGGGCGTGGGCGCCGGCTACTTGCTGCGAGCCAAACCGACGGGAGTTTTGAGCGAAAACGGCGGCGGCGTGACGGAAAGCGGGACGGTGGTGACGGCCACGGTGGCGCAAGACGTGGCGTCGATTAAAGCTGGCGATGTGTTTGGTAGTACGGATGAGAGCGCATTTAAAGACAGTGCGCAAGGTTATTTGGAAGCCGGCGGTCTCAATGGTGAAGGTTCGCACGCGTTGCTGCGCGCCGGGGGTGACAGTCAGACGGTGTATCTGACTTCGTCGGTCACTGATTTAGATAAATTTGTGGGCATGGAAGTGAAAGTGTGGGGCGAGACTTTCCAAGGCCAAAGTGTGGGCTGGCTGATGGACGTGGGCCGAGTGCAAGTGGTGGATTTGTCCGGCACGAAACCGTAACGAAAGTAACATATGTGGTGGCCATTTCGTCCGCGGGCACGTTTTATCAACTATCGCTACGGTCACCCGGGTCAGAATTCGCGCGTGGTTTTTTACCAAGGAGAAATTTGGCTCAACCAAAAACAATTGGCGGCAATTTTTGGTATCACCACGGCGACTATCAGCGAACATTTGCAAAAAATTTGGCGACAGGGTAAATTTGACAAAAATGAATACGCGCGAACTTTCAAAACACCCGGGGCCGACGGTAAAATTTACGACATGATGTATTATCGGTTGGAAATTTTGGAAGAAATTGACGAGCGAGTTAATAAATAAAATTGTTCACATTTTGTGTACAAATATAGACAAAAGTTGTACAAACTATCACTTTTTGCTTGATCGATCAATAGGCGATTTTGGCGATTTGGCCTCCAAACTGTGTTGATAGGCGGCGAGCACGGAAGCGGTGGGGCCAAATTGTTGCATGCGGCCGTGATCCAGCCACAAGCAGCGCTGAGTGAGACGGGCGACGTTTTCGGCTTGGTGGCTGACGATGAGAACCGTGCGGCCTTCTTGGGTAACAAGTTCCTGGACTTTGTCCAAACTTTTGCGGCGGAAAGCGGCATCGCCAACGCTGAGGACTTCGTCGATGATCATGATTTCGCTGGTTAAAAAAGCGGCGATGGAAAAACCGAGGCGCATGTACATGCCCGAGGAATAAAATTTAACTGGATCGTCTAGAAAAGCGCCGATTTCGCTAAACTCCACGATGTCATCAAAATGGGCAGCGATATCACGTCGGGACAAACCCAAAATGGCGCCGTTGAGATAGATGTTTTCCCGGCCCGAAAGTTCGGGGTGAAAGCCGGTGCCAACTTCCAGCAAACTGGAGACGCGGCCGCGCAAGGTGACGCTGCCGGCGGTGGGGCGAGTGATGCGGCTGATGATTTTGAAAAGTGTGCTTTTGCCGGCACCGTTGGGACCGATGACGCCGAGGACTTCGCCGGGTTCGAGCGTGAAATTGATGTCTTGGAGGGCCCAAAAAGTGGACGGCGGCTGGCGGCGGCGAGCGAGGGTGTCGCGCAGGGTAACGAAATCTTGGGCGCGGCCTTTGGCGTGGGTGTAGCGTTTGGCCAGATGGGAAACTTCGATGATGGGCATATCAAGCGCGGTCGATGGCGACCCCTTCTAATTGGCGAAAGACACTCAAACCGAGGATAAAAGTGAGCAGACCGACGAGTAGTAGGAGGAGGGCGCGCGACCAGTCGAGGGTGGAGTCGAAAACCGCGGTGCGCACGAGGGCTAAAATTTGGGCGACGGGATTGATGGCGGCCAGCCACGGCAAACGATTGGCCAGCAAACTGGTGTCGTAAAAAACGGGCGTGACGTAAAACCAGACTTGCAAGACGAAAGGAATAAGATGGCGACAGTCGCGCCAGACGGCGTTGACGATGGAGAGCAGGAGAGCCAGACCGCTGGCGAAAAGGGCAAGCAAGAAGAAACCGAGCAGATAGCCGCCGAGGGCGACCCAGCTGAAGGCTTGACCTTGACTGAGCAAAATCAGCCAAGTGACCACGCTGACCACGCCGAAATCCCAAGCGGAGCGGCCAACGATGGTGAGCGGGGCGAAAGCGCGCGGAAAGTAGACTTTTTTGAGCATGCCGATTTGCTCGAAGACGCTATTAGCGCCAGTGCCCACACTAGCTGACCAAAATTGCCAAAAGGTGAACCCCAAAAGGGTGTAACTGAGATAGTCGCGAATGCCGGTGCCCAGATGGAGCACGCCAGCGAAAACCGCGGTGAGGATGGAGGTGGATAAAAGCGGCTGCAACACGGCCCAGGCGGCGCCGAGCATGGTGTTTTTGTAGCGGACGCGCAAGTCGCGGCCGATCAGGGTGAAAAGCAGCTCGCGGGCTTGCCAGAGCTCGGCGAGCCCCAAATCCCACCAGCCGTGAGTGGGAGTGATGAGTGTAACTTGTGACATGATGCCTTCCGGATCTATTATATCATGGTTTTGGCCTGATTGACGGGCGAATAGATGTGGTATAATAGCGGATATGAGTGCTTGCGCTAACAGTTGGTGGCGTCGTCCCAGAGGGAAAATTTTGCTGGTGTGGCTGGGTTATATGGCGGTGGTGTACGCCATCAGCGCGTTGGTGGCCTATTTTGCCTGGCTGCCTTTTGCGCCGAGCTATCCTTTGTGGGAGACGTTGGCGGCCATGCCGGTGCCGACGGCGCTGGGGCGTTTGGCTGGGTTTGACGGTGTGCACTATGTGACGATCGCACAAAATGGCTATGTTTTTGGCGGTACACAGGCGTTTTTCCCGTTGTATCCCCTACTGATGGCCGTGCTAGCTAAAGTGGGAATCAATCCCGTGGTGGCGGGTTTGGCCATCAGTAGCGTGGCTGGTTTCGTCTTTTTGGACTATTTTTATCGGCTGGTGGCGGCATGGAGCAGTCCGCGAGTGGCTTGGGTGGCGATCGCGACCGTGCTGGCCTCGCCGGTGGCGTTTTATCTGGTGAGCGTGTACACCGAAAGTCTCTTTTTGGCGCTTTTTGCCTGGGCGCTGTGGTCTTACCGGCGCGAACACTACTGGACGGCGGCACTCGGGTGCGCGCTGCTGTCGGCGACGCGAATTGTGGGCGTGTGTTTGCCGACGGTGTTAATTCTGAGAGAAATGTACCTATTTTTCAAGCAAAGTAAGACATTTTGTATACAAAATATATACAAATATAGACAAAATTTGTACAATATAGCGATTTTATGCCTTGGATTCAGTGGATTATTTGTGTACATGGGCTATTTGGGCTGGCGTTTTGGCGATCCGCTTTTATTCATGAGTGTCCAGTCCAGCTTCGGTTCCGGCCGAGAAACGGCGCAGTTGGTACTCTTACCCCAGGTCTTGTGGCGCTACGGCAAGATGTTGGTCGGCGGTTTGCCTTATAATTTAAAATCTTATGCTATCGTGCAAGAGCTGGTGATTAGCTTGCTATATCTGGCGGGCTTGCTAGCGATTGTTTACCGAAACTTCAAGGCCAAAAAGGCTGTTTTCCCGCGCGTTTTGCTGGTTTGGTCAATTTTTATCTATCTAATTCCGCCCTTGACGGGCAATTTATCGTCGATGCCACGCTACCTGTTGCCGTGTCTGATAGTTAACTTACTGGTGGCTAAATTTTGGTGTCACTCGAGGAAAATTACGGGACTGGCCATGATAGCGAGCGTTTTGGGGCAAATTTTCAATTTATGCTTGTTTGTTCAGGGTTTTTGGGTAGCATAAACCCCTTGACAAATTTGAGGTTGTGTGTTATAATAAGCTTATACACTATCGAAGTGTAGAGAAAATAGGTAAAAATATATGAAAAAGACATTAATTATAGCAAGCATGATACTGGCGATGGCCACTTCTGTCCAGGCGCGAACTTATACTGAGCGGGAGTGTTCCACCGATAGTTACGGCAATACTACTTGTCGCGACAAAATCACCAATGTGGATACGGGGGTGATTACGTATTCTAACGAAAGCGTGACGCGCGGAGTGGTGAGCGGCGGACGCATTGTGTCCGGGACCACTGGCACCAGAGGCGTGGTGGGTCAGCAGATCACCATTTTGAACACGGCGACCCCGGCTTTTGTGCCGATGTTGGCGACCGGTGTGGTGGCTTTGGGCGCAGTGAGCATGGTGGTGAAAACCTGGCGCCGGCAAACTGCGGCTTAATTTGCCGATCATCTAGGGCGTGGGGCGTGATATAATCACTCACATGAGTGAGTTTGACGAACGTTTTGCGGCCGAACTGGCGAAATTAAATCCCCAGCAGCGCGCGGCGGTGGAAGCACTGGAAGGGCCAGTGATGGTGATCGCGGGGCCGGGCACGGGTAAAACCCAGGTGCTGACGCTGCGGATTGCCAATTTGATTTATCAGGGGCTGGCGGAACCAGGCGAAATTTTGGCGCTGACTTTTACTAATGCGGCGGCGGCAAATATGCGGACGCGGTTGAGTCAGTTGATCGGGCCGGCGGCATATGGCGTCAATTTTCACACGTTTCACTCGTTTGCTGAGAGCGTAATTGCCGGTGAGCCGGAGTTTTTTAGCAGTTTTCGCCAAAGTCATCCGTTGGATGATCTGGAGGCGACGCACGTACTGCAAAAAATCATTGATGATTTGCAGCTGGTGGCTTTGCGCCCGGCGGGCACGCCCGACTATTATATTAATGCCGTGCGCGACCGGATCGGCAAGCTGAAAAACGAAAACATCACCCCGGAGCACTTTGCGCAGTTGGTGGCGAGCGAAGCGAGCCGCATCCAGGCGGCAATGGACGAAGAGCTGGCGCGCAAAAGACCGCGCAAGGGGGTTTTGGATAAACTGACGAAAAAGCGGGATAAACAGGCGGAATTGGCCAAAGTATATACGGCGTATGAGCGGGTTTTAGGCGAAAACGGGGCTTACGACTTTGCGGACATGATTTTGACAGTGATTAATAAATTTAAACAAAATAGTGATTTATTGGCTTCATATCAAGAAAAATTTAGTTACATTTTGGTGGACGAATACCAAGACACAAACAATTCGCAAAATCAGTTGGTGGATTTGCTGGCGGCGTACTGGGGTGAGGCGGCCAACGTGTTTGTGGTGGGTGATCCGCAGCAGTCGATTTTCCGGTTTCAAGGGGCAAATTTGGCCAGCTTTTTGCAATTCAAAAAGCGCTACCCGGGCGCACAGTTGATCACGCTGACGACGGGCTATCGGTGCAGCGACAAAACGTATTGTCTGGCGCACACGCTTTCGCAAGCGGCCACACCGGCGGCATACGATTGGCTGGTCCAGCAACAATTGACCAATTTTGCCCAGCGGGTGGGGAGAGCGGCGCAATTGTGCGAGTGCGACAGTACAGACAGTGAAATTTGCCACATTTTCGAAAGTATACAAAATTTGATCAAAAATGGTAAAAAATACGAAGATATAGTGATTATTTATCGTAACAATTCCGAAGCAGAAGCGTTGGTGGCGGCCAGCCGGCATTACGGCGTGCCGTATAATTTGGCCAGCGGGGACAATGTGCTGACCACGCCGGTAACTCAGACGCTGCATCGGTTGTGTCGGTTGCTGGGCAATTTGGCTGACAGCGAGCAGGCAGACGCGCTGTTGCTGCCGCTGCTGTGGCATGAGGCGAGCGGTTTGGCGCGGCTGGACGTGGCGAAAGTGAATCAGCTGGCTTTCGAGCAGCGAGTGAGTTTAAGGGCGGTGGTGCTGGATAGCGAGCATCCGGCGTGGGTGCAGTTGGCGGCGCAAGGTGTCAAGGCGGACAGTTGGCGGCGCTGGGGTGAGAAAATCCTGGCGTGGGAGGCGGCGGCGCAGACGAAACCGGTGAGTGAAGCTTTGAGCGAAATCGTGGAAGAATCGGGATTTTTATCCTGGATGAAAAAACAGCGCGAGAGTTTGCAGATTTTGAGCGACTATTACAGTTTGCTGCGGCAAGTTTTGGCTTGGGAACAAAGCAGCGCTGATTTTTCGTGGGCGCAAATGCTGACCAATTGGCAGACGATGCTGGAGCGGAAATTACCGCTGAACCGGCAAAATATTTTATCGGCGCGCCAGGGCGTGACTTTGACGACCGCACACAAAGCTAAAGGTCAGGAATGGGACGAGGTGTTTATTTACGGATTGAATCACGGCGTCTGGGATAACGTCAAACAAAAGACGACGATCGAGTTACCGCCGGGCATTATTCCGGAGCAGGATCCGGGTGAGGAAAGCGATGAGCAGAAGCGGTTGCTGTACGTGGCGCTAACTCGGGCGCGACAGGATAATTTCGTTAGCTGGCACACGCGCGATAGTGTGGAGGCTGACGGCAAACTAAAGCAACCGGCAGCGATGGCGATGGAATTGTGCCAGCAGCAGGCGGCGGGTTTAACGGAGACGGCGAGTGATCAGGTGGACGCGGGGGCGGCGCGAGTGCGGTTGGAAACATTGCTAACGCCACCGCCCGAGTTGCCGCTGGACGCGAGCGTGCGCGATTTTTTGCGCGCGGGTGTGCAAAATTTGGCGATGTCAGCGACGATGCTGAATGACTATTTGCGCGACGAGCAAGAATTCGTGGCCAAACATCTGCTGCATGCGCCGACGGTGAGTAGCCAGGCGAATTTGGCATTTGGTAACAGTTTGCATCATGTGCTGGAGCGCGCGGTGCGAGAGTTTTTGCGCACCGGCAGGTGGCCGACGGTGGTGCAGTTGCAAAAAAATGTGTCGAGTGAGCTGCGGCAGGCACGGCTGGCGGCGGCGGACGCGCTCGCTTGGGAAAAGTTGGCGCACACGACGCTGGAGAATTATTACGAGACATTGGTGAACAGTCGGCCGTGGCGCGCGGAGGCGTCTTTTGGGCTAGCGCCACGGCTGCACTGGCAAGATATACCGGTGGTGGGGAAGATTGATCGGCTGGTTATCATTGATGAGCAGGCGAACACCGTGTGCTTGGTTGATTACAATACAGGGCGGGCACGCACGGATAATCAGATCGCCGGAAAAGTAGGCTGGGCAGATTTGTC
>JAFRKU010000036.1 GCA_017431585.1 bacterium
GACACCGGTAGCCACGCTGCTGCCTTTAACTAGCTTAGCTAATTTTTCCGCCGCCCTCGATTTTCTCTCGTGGCTCAAGCTCACCGGCCAGCAAGGCTGGCAAATGCTGCCCGTCCATGATCCGCTTGATACGCCCTATCGTAGTCAAGGCATTGGCTTTGCTTCCCGCTTTTTCGATCGCCAGCTCCCGGAAAAATATCGCCTTTGGCTTATAAGCCGCGACGAATTTATCGCCCAAAACGAAAACTGGCTGCTCGATTACGCCCTTTACAAGGCCCTGGCGCGCCAATTTGACACGCCCCAATGGTGGCGCTGGCCGCGTGAGCTGGCTACCTATGATCCCGGCAGTGTCCGCGCTTGGCGCGAAAAATTGCGCGAGCCCATCAACGCTTTCATCGACGAACAATACGCCCTAACCAATCAATTTCTGCACTTGCGCCGCGCCGCCGCCGAAGCCGAGCAACTTTTGCTCGCCGACGTGCCTTTCTATCTCAGTCGCGCCAGCTCCCTCGTCTGGTCGCACCAGCACTTATTCATTTTCAGTGGGGTAGGGGAGCTCAAATTTCAGTCCGGCGTGCCCGCTGGGCGCGGCGAGCCTTTTGGCGCTCAACTCTGGGGACATCCGCTCTACAACTGGCGCGGCGGCGAAATAGACGGAATCATCGATCTTTTTGCCACCAGACTGGAATTTTTAAGCCACTATTTCTCCCTCGTCCGTCTCGACCACGCCAACGGCTTTTTCCGCTACGGCATGATGTCCGCCGAGCACCCCAGCTGGAACAAACGCCTCGTTGGCCCCGGCCGCGACGCCCTGTTGCCGCTGTTGCAAACCATTCAGCGCCTCCATCTGGGCGTCTATTTAGAAAACATCGCCGCCGATACCATGTCCCTGGAACAAACCATGAAAGATTTCAATCTGGCCGGCACCAGCGTGGCCACGCTCACCTACAACCTCGAGCACCGCCAACGTAGTCAGCTGCTTTCCGTCACCGACGACCAACTTCGTCTAGAAAATTTGGGCGGTCACAACATCGTTTTTTCCTCCACCCATGATACGCCCACCCTCCTGTCTTGGGTCAAAAATTTGCCCCCCGAAATCCGGGCCCGCTTCATCCAAGTTAACCATTTGCCCGACGACGCCACGGACAAAGGCCTAGCTTGCCACATTCGCACCCGTCTACTCGCGCTGGACGCTCGCCTGGTGATTATCCCCTGGCAAGATTGGCAACTAGACACCTTCCGTTTCAATGTCCCCGGCCGCGAAGAACTGACCAATTGGCACTACCCGGTCGATATTCGTCGTTATTTACCCGAAAGTTAATATGCATCAGTCTTGGCAACCATTTTTAAAAGAGGAATTCAAGCAGCCGTATTTTGCCGATTTATCCGCTTTTTTACGTCAAGCCTACCGCAATGGCGTCGTCTATCCGCCCAAAAACCAAGTTTTCAGCGCCTTCGCCACCGATTTAAACGCCGTCAAAGTCGTCATCCTCGGTCAAGACCCCTACCACGGCCCCCGTCAAGCCCACGGCCTGGCTTTTTCCGTCACACCCGCCGTGGCCATTCCGCCCAGCCTGCGCAACATTTTCCAAGAAATCCACACCGACACCGGCCGCCCCATCCCCACCACCGGCTATCTAGGCCGCTGGGCCGAACAAGGCGTCCTGCTGCTCAACAACGTCCTCACCGTCGAAGCCGGCCGCGCTGGCTCCCACCGCGGCCGTGGCTGGGAGATTTTCACCCAGCACGTCATCACCTATCTGGGAGAGAAGCGCCAGCACGTCGTCTACCTCCTCTGGGGCCGCGACGCCCGCGCCAAAAAAGAGCTGATCGATGGGGAACGCAATCTCATTCTGGAAGCGGCCCACCCCTCGCCCTTGTCCGCCTATCACGGCTTTTTCGGCTGCCACCCTTTTTCGCAGTGCAATGATTACCTGATTAAAACCGGCCAGACACCCATCGCGTGGTAAAAGTTTTGGCAATTCCATGCATAAACAAAACGGCCGACAAATTACTCACCAAACTGTCGATAGCTATCTTAATCGGAATTTATACGATTTCCTAATGTGTCAAAAGCAGCAAAAGAAAAGTTAAATTGCGGTCAAGGTACTGAGCAGGATAAGGGAGTCGGACCCTCCTCTCCAGCTTGGGAAGCTAGCGTGCTACCGATGCACCAATCCTGCTTGTTAAAGATGAAGATATTATACC
>JAFRKU010000037.1 GCA_017431585.1 bacterium
AACAACAGTGTAGTTACCCCGACTGACGCCCGCCCCGCCCCCGCCCGGCCCGTCGCCACCCCCACACCCACCCCCGTCGCCACGGCCACGCGCCCAGCCGACGTTTACGAAGATATCCCGGATATCAAAACGGCCTACGACGCCTCCGGCAACGCCTACACCTACGAAGCCACCCGCACCTGGTCGGTCAACGCCGAAAAATACGGTCTCTCCATGGCTATTCGCTTCGATACCCTCTGGCCCAATGCCATAGCCGGCTGGCGGCGCAACCCACTTTTAGGCAGCGGCTATGCCACATTGACCAAAGGCGACTCCCTCGAAGTCTTCACCGAAGCCGACAGCACCGATAACAACTACCTGCGCACTCTGGGCGAAACCGGCTTACTCGGTTTACTCTGTTTTTACGGTTGTATCGTCTTTTCGCTCGTCTGGGCCGCCCGTCACGCTCGCCAAGCGGATCCGCTCCTGGCCGCTTACGTTTTGGCTTTTATCGCCAGCACCATCGGTATTTTGATTAATGCCCTGTACATCGATGTTTTCGCTGCTTCCAAAGTCGCCTTTACCTATTGGATGCTTTACGGAATTTTCTGGGCCGGTCTGCGTCTCAAGCGGCAATTGCCCCGTTGGAGTCAAACGCCCCTGCTCACCAGCTAAACCATGCGAGCCTTTATTCATCGTCATCACCGTTTTATCCTAGTAGCAATTATTATAGGATCATTTATTTTACGACTCTCCCACTTGACCACACCCTTGCTCGATTGGCATTCTTTCCGCCAAGCCGATACCGCCTCCGTCACCCGCGAATTTGTCGCACACGATTTTCCTATCTGGTTGCCGCACTATCACGACCTCTCAGACGGCCAAAGCGGCCTGGATAATCCCGAAGGCTATCGCATGGTTGAGTTCCCGATTGTCAACTATACAGAGGCATTTATTTTGCGACACTGCCCGTGGCTAGACGAGGTCGTTTTCCAGCGCCTCGCCAGCGCCTTCGTCTCCGTTTGCGGCGTGGGACTGTTGTATTTGCTCATCTTGCAAGTCGCCCAATTACCCCAGAGCCGCCAGTCGCAACCAGTCGTTCTAACTCCCAGTCACTTTTGCCTGGCGCTCACCGCCGCTGCCCTGACCGGTTTCCTACCGTACGCCATCTATTACGGCCGCACCATCCTGCCCGAGCCCCATCAAATCACCTGGGCTCTATCCAGCCTCTATTTTTTCGTCCGTTTCTTGCACCGGCCGCAAGCAGGGGAGGGGATCGCTGCCACCGTCTGTCTGGCCCTAGCCTGTCTTATCAAGCCCACCAGTGTCTTTTTTGGCGTCGTTTTCCTGGCTTTAGCGCTTTATCGCTATGGGGCCAAAACATTGATCAAACCGTCTTTTTACGCTATCGCTCTCTCTGGCCTTGCTCCCATGCTTGCCTGGCGGCAGTGGATCACCCAGTTTCCCGCCGGCATCCCCAGCAGCCAGTGGCTGCTCAATGGCGTCATTTACCAACCCGATCCAGTCTGGGGCATTACCAACGAAGTCCACCCCCGTTGGCGCCCGCTCTGGTGGCGCTGGCTTTTTTGGGAACGTCTGGGTAAAATGATTTTAGGCGGCGCTGGTTTGCTCTTTTTCGCTCTCGGTCTCATCCCCGAAAAAATGCGCTCCTTCAAGCAAAAATTTGCTCTCACTGCCCTCGACTGGCTCACTTACTCCTGGAGCGTGGGCTGTTTTGCCTACTTGAGCACTTTTGCCACCGGCAACATCCGCCACGATTACTACCAATATTTATGTTTGCCCGCCGTCTGTCTAATCGCCGCCCGTGGATTGTACAAATTTTTTCAGCTATGTAGCCAATTTATAAGCCATACATCAATCAAAATTAATTCGCATTTTTTAGCAATCATCACCATTGGTCTCATCTTGCTTCCCAGTGCTTTCTACGCCTGGCGCCTCAATTGGCCCAAGTTTGACATCACAGATCCGCGCCCGGCCGCCATCGGCCAGGTCGCCGCCAACCTTTTACCAGACGAAGCACTAGTTATCGCTCACGCTTTTGACGGTGACACCAACTTTTTGTTTCAAACCCACCACCGCGGCTGGCCCACAGGTATCGAGCTGGAAAAAAAGATTGATCAGGGCGCTCAATATTTCGTCGGCCTCAATGCCGACGAGCTCTACGATCACTTGCTGACCCATTATTTCTTGATGTATCAAGATGATTCCGGTTATATTTTTGACTTACAGCAGACAAACGAAAGTGGTATAATAGCACCAGAGGAAAACACGCCATGAAAATTTTGATGCTCACACCCTACTTACCGTATCCACTCCTGTCCGGCGGGCAAATTCGCACCTATAACTTGCTCAAAAAAATGGCCGCCCAGCACGAAATCACCCTTTTTGCCTTGATTAAAAACGAAGAAGAGACCCAATACATCGCCGAACTAGAAAAATATTGTCACAAAGTGCGAGTTTTTAAGCGATCCAGCAAGCCTTTTACCCTGCGCAATATTTTCAAAACCGCCTTTTCGAGCTATCCGTTTTTGGTCATCAGAAACCATGTCGCCAGCGTCATCGGCGCCGTCCAGCAAGAACTCGCCACCCAGCACTACGACCTCATCCACGCCGAAACTTTTTACATGATGCCCCACATCCCGCCTTGTGACGTGCCGGTTATGCTTGTCGAGCAGACCATCGAGTACCTCGGCTACGAAAGCTTCGCCGCCAGCACCCGTCACCAGTGGTTGCGCCCACTTTTGAACATCGATATCAACAAAATCAAATATTGGGAAAAATACTACTGGCGCAATTGCAACACCCTGGTCACCATGTCGGACAATGACAAGGACTTCATCGCCGCCCAAATTGGCGATCAAACGGACAAAATTCATGTGGTGGCCAATGGTGTGGATACCGAGTGGTTCGCCCACGCCCCCTTCGCCAAAAAGTCCGAGCCCACGCTCCTGTCGGTGGGCACTTTCAAGTGGTTGCCCAATATCGAGGCCGTCCGATTTCTCATTCATCAAGTCTGGCCGCTGATTCGCGCCCGGCGTCCCGACGCCAAACTCTGGATCGTGGGCAACGCCCCCACCCAAGAAGTCCTCCACGATGCCCAAAAAGACCCCCAAATCGAAGTTTCCGGCCGAATTGAGGACATTCGCGAAGCCTTCGCCGGCGCTCACATTTTGCTCGCCCCCGTTTTTTCCGGCAAAGGCACCCGCTACAAAATTTTGGAGGCCATGGCCTCCGGCACGCCCATTATTGCCACCTCCACCGCCGTAGAAGGCCTAGGTGTCCGCGATCGCCATGAAGTAATTATTGCCGATACAGCCGACAAAATGGCCGAAGAAGCGCTCCAACTTCTCCAGGACGCCCCCCTGCAAGCCACCCTGTCTCAAAACGGTCGCCAATTCGTCCGCCGCAACTACGATTGGGAATTTATCGCCGGGCAACTGGACGAAATTTACCGCCACGTGGGAGAAAACAAATGACCAGCCGGAGTCTCACTATCATCATCGTCAGTTACAACGGCGAGTTTTGGCTAAAAAAAACACTCCAAACTCTCGACGAATTCTATCGGCAAAAAACCGCTACCCAGGTTAAAACCGTTGTCGTGGACAATGGCAGTAGCGACGACATCACCGGTATGATCAAAAACGACTTCCCCTGGGTCCACTTACTCGCCAGCCCCACCAATCTCGGCTTCGCCGGCGCCAACAATTTAGCGCTATTCGAGTGCGACTCTGATTTCGTCATGCTCCTCAATCCCGATACCCAACTAGACGAGCGCAGCCGCCTGGATCACTTGCTTGATCAACTCGAGTCGCACCCCGAGTGGGGCATGATCGGGCCCCGCCTGGTCATGACCGATGGCCAGCTGGATCCGGCTTGCCACCGCGGCGAACCCACTCTTTGGGCCAGCTTTTGCTACTTTGCCCGTCTGGAAAAACTCTTCCCCCGCCTCAAATTTTTCGCCGGCTACCACCGCCACGATTTGGACCTAACCACTTGCCACCCGGTGGACGCCATCTCAGGCGCTGCCACCATCGTCAGCCGCACTGCTCTGACGGACGTCGGCCCCCTGGACGCCAACTTTTTCCTCTACGGCGAAGACCTGGATTGGTGCCGCCGTTTCCGCGAGGCCGGCTACCAGGTGGTCTATGACCCCGCCGTCACCATCATCCACCACAAACACAAAACCGGCATCGCCAACAAAGACGCCGCTATCTCTGGCCAATCCAAGATTTATTTTTACGACACCATGTTACAATATTTCGATAAATACCAAGCGGAACATTATCCGCGTTTCATCCGTACCCTGCTTTCTTGGGTCATTTTGTGGAAAAAAGTTACTTGACAGCATGGCAGTGTCGCAAAATAATTGCTCAATTTTTGCCAATTTTGCTTGATAAATCAAGTTTTCGCTCCGCAGAGTGTCGCACAATATTTTGCCGCTTGCAATTTGTGAACTAGTTTGATATAATATGACTATCATCATGCTGCTTTAGGCAGCGATCTTTAATATCGAGGAGCTGAACGAAATTGTTCACAAATTGGAGAGAAAATCGTTTGTCGCGGTTGTTGGTAGTCGGTTTCGGAGCGGTCAGCGTTGGTTTTGCCCTGGCTATCGTGGCCTTCGTCGGGTCATACCTGTTTAAAATCTGGCTGGGACTGGCCATCGTGTGCGGTTTGTGGGGCACCTATTGCAAGTTCGCCCAGCGCGAGCAAATTGGTCACGCCCAGCAAGCTTTCGCCTACGGACTGATTTATCTGGTGGCTGCCGGTGTTTCTTGGCTAGTGCGCAACACCAGCGCGCCAGTGATTGTTTTTGCCCTGTTTTTGCTGCTGATCGGTGATTTGCCTACCTGGCGCAAATTCAGGCAGCAGGAAGACCAAGTCAAAACCTGGGCCAGTTACGCCATGGAGGGCGTGTTGCTGGCCATCGGCGGTGCAGGCGCATACCTGGGTTTGGAATTCTGCCGCCAGGCACCCGGCTGGGTCAATTTGATTGCCACCCTGGCCATCATTGTCGCCTTGAGCATTTACGGCGACAAAACGCCAGCAGAAAAAGCGCCCAGTAAGCAATGATGATGTGGGACTTTTGGGGCCTCCCGGCCCCAAAAGTCCCGTTTTTCTTTAACTCCTCAAATCGCGGGCGGACAATCGTCGCCATCATTGCGCTGATACACCCGCATTCCCTGGTGCGTTCGCTCATCAAAGCGCATCGACTGACCATCGATGTAAAATTCGCATCGCCAGCCGAAACATTTGGCTAACCGTTGCGGGACGCTCACCGTTTTGGGGATCAGATAAAAACTATCCTCGCCCCAAGGCGAAGTCAGCTGGTAATCCAGCCGCAAGCACCCCCGATGCCACGACACCTGATAGTCAGCAATCGCGCCGATGGGACTTTCATCTGGAAACAAGCACCGCTCCCGACACATCGACCATGTAGAAGGATTCCGTCGCCGCCTGGGTCGGGGCGACGGCGCGGAGGGTGGCGTCGAAAC
>JAFRKU010000038.1 GCA_017431585.1 bacterium
AAAAAAATGATGAGTTTTGTGATATAATAGGAGATGTTAACAGATCGCGGGGTAGTGTACGGTGCACGGGAGGCTCATAATCTCTCAGGCCAGGTTCAACCCCTGGCCCCGCCACATGAAGGACATAAGGACAGTTATGCCACGAAATTCTCAAACTACAGTTGCGGGCGAGCGGAAAGTGACGCGTCGGCGCAGAGTGAAAAAGGTGGAAGTACAGCCGGAAAAGGTGGAAGTTGTACAAAAAAAGTATACGGAAAAGCCGCCGCTGGTAGTCAGTAATTGGCAAGGCGGGTGGGCGTTGGTGACGGCGGTGCTGAGCGTCTATTTCTTGCTGGTGCCAGGTGTGGATTTTGTGTTGGCAGTGCTGGCGATCGTGTTTGGGATTTTGGGTTTGAAAACGGTGCAACGGTTAGGCAGTATGATTGCCTTGATTGTGGGTGTGGTGAACGCTTGCTTGTCTTTTGGCGTGACGGTGATCGGGTTGGTGATTTGGTTGGTGGCGGTGGGCGCTAGCGAGAACATTGACGAGATGGTGGATCGGCGCGAGTGGCGAGAAATGCGGCCACGTCAAGAAGAAATGGTGGAAGAGCGCGAAGTGCGGGTGCCGGCGGGGCGTGGTAGTACGCTGCAGCGCTCGTCTTCGGGTGCGATGGAGCGGGGTGAACAGGTGGATAATCAGCGGGGAACGGTGCAATTGAGTGCGCCGGCGATGGATGACGGTTTTCCGGAGATGATTACTATTGACCGGTTTGGCAATGTGACGGCGGTGCCTAATGGGCAGTTTTAACATTCGCGGGAAACACGCTTGGAGTGAGAAGCGCAATTGCTAACAAGCTCGCATCTCACCTGCTTATCATTGGCGTATAGCTTCTGGTCAAGTGCGGGCGTTTGGATATAATCCGGGGGGTTATAAATACTATGGCCAATCAGTGCGATGTGTGCGAGATTATTAATTAACTAAAGCTCGCTATAGTGCGATGCGAATTTGCTGACGGTTGCTCGTGGGCTAGCCGACGAAAATTTTGGCGTCGACGATGACGGTACGCTTGGTGGTGACCAAAATGGGGTTGAAATCGAGTGAGACAATATCTGGATGAGTGAGCAATAATTGCTGCGTTTGCCACATGAGGTTTTCGAGTGCAGCCTGGGCGAGCGGGGCTCGGCCGCGAAAACCGGGCAACAGGCGGCTAACGTGGGTGGTGTGCAGGGCGGCAAGTAGTTGTTCGCGGCTGGCGGGCAGGAGAATACTGGCGTGGTCTTGATAAACTTCAGTCTGGATGCCGCCGCGGCCGATAAGGAGCATATGACCAAAACCCGGGCGGCCAGGCTGGTAACAGTCGGCGCCGCCATCGCGCTGGGCGCCGAGGAAAAATTCGGTAGCATCGGCAATCATTTCTTGGACGAGGAAAGTTTGCTCGCTCTCAGGGATGCTAGCTTGGCTCAGGTGCTGACTGAGGGCGACGATGGCGTCGCTAAAGGCCGATTCATCGGCCAAATTGGTAAAGACAAGTTGCTGGTCGGTTTTGTGGGTGACCAGGGCATTGGGGACTTTGAGGACGACAGGAAAATGATGACGGGCGAAATCCAGAGCGACGCGGGGTTGGTTAGTGACGATTTGGGCGGGTGTATCCAGGTGAAATTGGTGCAAGAGCGCTTGAGTGGC
>JAFRKU010000039.1 GCA_017431585.1 bacterium
CACCCCCTCCGCCGCGCCGCTCGGCCCCGAATGGGGCACGCCAGCGCCCGTCGATACGGGCGCGGTGACAGACTTGGGTAAAATCAAGTCTGTGGCCGCGCTGCGGAAGTTCGGCTCGCTCCGCAGCGACCCGAACGGGCGGCAGAAAAACGGATCCGCCTACGGGTGGATCTTTACGAACGATTCCGGTACGACCGTGATTTTTACGGCGCCGGCCGGGATCAAAGAAGTGCATTGGTGGGACGGCGACCGGAAGCGCGTCATGAAATCGCGCGCCGGCCAGCGCGTCCGCGTCAAACCAGGTGAGCAGTGCAGTGCCTGGCACAAGCGCCCCGTCAAGTTATAGCCAACTTATCAACAGAGTAATACCTCCCCGTGTGCCAGCACGGGGATTTTTTTTATTTCTGTTGGGCTTTCTGCTGTTGTTGCGCCGCTCGCAGTCGCTCGTTTACTATCCGTCGATAAGCTTTGTCCTCAACATATCGCTGGGCGCTAAATTCATCGCGCGCCATATGACCACGCTCTTTTTTCTGATATTCCGTCACCTCGCTGTATTCTGCCAACCATTCGTACATACTCATACCGCCGAAATCTTCATCGCCCTTCGCCATTGCGTTGGCAAACGCTTCATCTGATTCGTATACTTTACGCAATTGAGTCAAATAAAAAGCCACAATTCGCTGACTTTGTTCAGTTTTGGGCATCGAATGTAAATAATTGACACACAATGTCTTCGCTTGGTTTGCTTCAGGCAAAGCAGCGATTTGTTTCAGTGTTGCTGTTGGTAATGCTGACACTTCACTCAAAGCTCTTTTGCGCATCGCCATTTTCAAATAATGATAAGCTGCTCTTTCTTGTGCGCACGCCTGCCGTAACGGTGAAGTAGCTAGAGGTGAGAAATCCTTTTTCATTTTGTCGGTCATTTTCGCCATCACAAACGCTTCGGCAAGCATTTCTACTAATAAAATCTTCCCCATCTGCTCCGATTTTTCTTCGTCCAAAGTGCTGGCAAAATCATAAGCTTCTTGTTTACTTACCGACAAAATAAACCTAGGCAAATTAGCTCGTCCAGCTTGACTAGTCAGCATTTCTTGGCTGACAGTCTCGGTGGGTTGGAGCACATCGTCCCAGCCTATGTATTTCACTGGCAACAAATCCTTTTCGTTTCTCAGCCGTTTCATTTCGTGATTAAATTTTTTGTACATCACCTCGTAATCATCAGTGAAAGTGGCATCAAAGCTAAAGCCAATAAACTCATGTGCTTCCGGAATTTTTCCGCTCTCGCTCGCTCGAATAAACACACCGTCTGCGTGATTATGTCGGTCGTCATACTCACTAGTCAGAAACACTTGAGCGACCCTCGCGTAATTTTTCGCATCAACTATTGCGCCCGAGTCGCTGAGATATTCTCCCAGCCAATCCACACTTTCTGTCCCTCTCGTACCCCCTTTATCTGTGTACGGAGCCAATTCACTCGCCACCGTGTACTCAAAAATTGTAGCCAATCTTTTCGTGTCTGGTCGTTCTTGACTATCTTTAGCTGCTAAGTCAGCAGTATCTTGCAGGTCAGCTTTAATGACATCTTGGTCTAAAAGTTGATTATCCACTACGCCTATTCGGCCGCCGTAATTTGCCTCAACCAGTTTCATCGGTTTTTTCAGCCATTCACCAGTTTCATTGCGCAAGCCATATATTTCAGCGTTGTTTTCTTTTAATAGTTTAGCAACTGTTTTTCGTCGTTCATTTGTCCAGAAAAACTCTGGTGACTTGTTGCCAGTTTCCGACGCATGCTCGGTCGCTTCTATCATATTGCTCCTTTTTCTCCGTTGTCATCATTGTAATCATACTAGCTCGTTTTTGTCAAGATAAAAAAAAGAGGGGCCTTTCGGCCCCTCGGTCCTTCCTTCACTTGTGTACCATAGCCGCCGCTGCAACGGCAGCTAAGACATCTCTCCACTCGCAATGTTCCGAGTCAAACTGACCCCATTCCGAGTGGCGTTCCCACTCTCTCTTTCTCTTTCGTAGCCTTCTTTTTTTCACCTCCTCTATTGTTTTTATCTCCTCGGGAGTCAACATTCTCCATTCCTCCTTTCTTGAGAATGTCACCACAAGTGTATTATATTATACCATATACTGTCACTTTTGTCAAGAGGCAATTTCCAGGCGTCACGAAAAAAGGGGGCCGTTGCCGACCCCCGATTGTGTCTTACTTATTCGCCAGCTAGCTGCCGCCAGCGCCGGGCCATGTTTTCCTCCCGCGCGATCCGCTCGCGCTGTTGCTCTGGTGTCTCACGCAAGTGGATTATGGCCGCCACCGCTTCCAGCCCGCTCCAATGCAACAGGTTGTCATAAAGCGCCAGCAGCTTATTAAAATCGTGCAGCCGCAGCCAGATCATATAGTGATGGACATAATGATCCTTTTGCATGTCCAGCCGGGCAGCCATGTCCGTGTTGCTCTGGACCCGCGCCCAGTCGGTCAACCGGTCATAAGCCGCCAGCGCTCGCGTATGTGTCGCCTTGGCCCGGCTTTTGGATAAATGGCAGTGCGCCAGTTCCAAAACCACCCGCGCTAGCTCCTGGAGCAATTCCTCCATCATTTCCGCCGCCCGCTCGTCCGGGTCTTCCACCAGATCCAGCTCTGGATTTAGCTGCAAAGCCAACTCCATTGGATCATCGCTCGCCAACTCTTCCAACCTCGCCAGCAACTCTTCTTGTACAGTCGTATCAATCACTGCCAAGACCTCCTTAAAATAAGATCACAAGCGCTCTTATTATACCACAAACCAGAGCGTTTTTGACGATAAAAATTGTGCCCGGCGGCTTCGCCGCCGGGCACGTCTTGCCGTTTCCCGCTTATTGCCAGCGAATGATCCCTCCGAAAGTATCCACCGTTCGCTGACACATTACATATGTCATCTCCTTGGGAAACAGCTCCTGCAGCAACACTTCCAGTTTGGCTACGATTTCCTCCTTGCTGATTTCCACCAGCCACCGAGTGATCTCTGGCGCATTCGCCCGGCAACCCTCCGGACCAAAGATACTGGCGTACTCCAGCAGTCCGCGCTGCAAGCGTTCGTTGCCTTCCACCGGCACTTGCCACTCGAAACACACTCGGTCATTGATCGCGGCCTGCTGCGGGTCCCAGTCGGCAAAAAGCCGCATCACCTCGTCCAGCAAATTCCGTGCCATCCGGGCAAAAGCCGGCTGTGCCAGCTCGATCAACTTCGCCCGCTGCTCTCGCTCTTGGTCGTACTTTTCGCACTCGGCGTTGATCTCCCGCTGTTGCACCGCCCGCTCTTCGGGCGTGTACGGTCGCAAGACGCTCACTCGAAAAGACCGACCTATCATCGGTTTGTCCACGCGCGCCTGGACATGATAGCCTTCGGTGGCGATTATTTCCGCCGCTGTCATCTGCCAGGCGTCGTCAAACGCCCGACTGTCCACAATCTGCGTCCACCACCGGTAGCGCAACTGCAACTGGTCGCCCAGTAGCAAATCCCGGTCGGCCACCAATTTGTCCAACCGTTTTCTCCACGCGGCCAACCATTCTTCGCTTTCCAAAGTGATGGGCGTCACCTGGCGACTAAACTCCCAGCCCCGAGTGTATTCCATCACTTTCCTGCCGTCGCGCCGGTATTCGTCGCGCAACTGTGATTGCAGCCCCGCCACGATGTCTTTCCGCATCGCCAGCTCCGCCGTTTGGCAGACCCGAAAAAAATGCGCTATCAACTCTCGTGCGGTTTGCAACTGAGCAGTCTTTTTGGCCACTAAACACTGGTGCATCTGCATTTTCCATGCCTCCCATCAGAGAAATATGTCAAAGAACACACAGCGCCAGCATTATATCACACCTAGTCAAATATCAGCAATTTTCCCATATAGTAAAAATATAAACAAAATAACATATTTACATTTTAATATCAATTAATTTACGTTCGCATTTTTTCTAAAAATTTCTCAATTGCCGCCAAATTTTGTCACTTTTGTCACAATTGGGGGCGATAATACTGGTAATGGGTTGTCACCAAAGTTGCACAACCCGAAAGAAAGGCGCTATGTCAGAAACGACAGCCAAAAAAGAGTACAAGGAGTGCCGGGATTTTAAAGCCTGGCAAGCCGGCCACGAGTTCAATCAAGAATTGCAACTCTGGGCCCAAGAATACGAAGATCCCAAACTGGATCGTTGGGTCTTCGAACTGCTCACCAGTGCCCGCGAAAGCGTGGTCCAAGTCATGGAAGCTTTCCGCAAGTATCACGGTCCCGAAAAAATCCGCCGCTACGATGCCGCGATTTTCTATCTCAATCGCATCGATTATACCCTCGAGTTAGGCGACGAACTTGGCTGGTGGAAGTCCGGCGAACTTCGCCCCAAACTGGACGATTACCGCCGCATCATTCGCTCCACTCTAGTGAAATTCATTCCCAAAACCGACGAAAAGTCGTCGCCGGAAACCACAATTGGGTGATATAATCACCAGCAGAGAAATAGAAAGGCCATATGGACAAAGACAAGGCAAAAACCGAAAAAAAGGCGGATGCACCAGCCAAACCTTCGCCAGAAGAGGCTGCTAAGTTGCAAGCGGTCTCCGCGGCCGTGGCCCAAATTGAAAAACAATTTGGTAAAGGCTCCATCATGAAAATGGACGAAGGGCTCAAAATGGCCAGTATCCCGGTGGTTTCCACCGGTTCGCTGGCGCTGGATTTAGCCCTCGGTGTCGGCGGCTTCCCCAAAGGTCGCATCATCGAAATCTACGGCCCCGAAGCCTCCGGTAAAACAACCATCTGTTTGCACGCCATCGCCAACATTCAGAAAAAAGGCGGTGTAGCCGCGTTTATTGATGTAGAGCACGCGCTAGATCCGGTGCGCGCCGAAAAAATCGGCGTGGATTTAAGCAAAATCTACATCTCGCAGCCCGACTACGGCGAGCAGGCGCTGGAAATCGCCGAAACGCTCATCCGCTCTGGCGGTGTGGACATTTTGGTCATCGATTCGGTGGCTGCCCTGGTACCCAAATCCGAAATCGAAGGCGACATGGGTGACCACCAAATGGGCGCTCAAGCGCGCTTGATGAGCCAAGCCATGCGCAAACTCACGGCGGCCATCAATAAAACCAAAACGCTGGTTATTTTCACCAATCAGATCCGCATGAAAATCGGTATCATGTTTGGCAATCCGGAAACGACCACCGGTGGTCAAGCGCTCAAGTTTTACGCCAGCCAGCGCCTCGATATTCGCAAAACCGGCAACATCATGGAAGGCGACAAGATGGTGGGCACCAAGCACCGCGTCAAGGTGACCAAAAACAAAGTCGCCCCGCCTTTCAAAATTGCCGAGTTTGAAATGGACCAAAACGGTATTTCGTGGCTGGGCGACATCATTGAGATTGGCACCAAATACAATGTCATCGAAAAGTCGGGCAGCTTTTACAAGTACCAAGGCGAAGTCCTTGCCCAAGGCAAAGAAGGCGCCAAGGCAGCCTTGAAAGACAATCCCACCCGCCTGCGTGAGATTGAAAAAGCCATCTGGAGCGAAATCAAAAAACAAAACGCTTGACGCCTTTTGCTCTCAGATGTCTGCTTGTGTCTTCTTCTGGGGCGCGCGCTTCGCGCG
>JAFRKU010000040.1 GCA_017431585.1 bacterium
AGATGTCAAAAAGCAAAAGTCAAAAGTTTTACGAGTTGCTCAAGGAAAACCAGCCGGCGCGCTACAGTGAGTTTAAAAAAATTCACGAGGCGTTTGCGGCGGATCCGGAGGCTAACCGGGACGAGTTTAATCGGATTGGACAAGATTTTGTCCAGCTGGTGCGCTCGTATGAGCGCCGGTTGTGCGGCGGGATGGAGCGGACGAAAAACGCTTTTTATTCCACGGGCGTGAGCGAAACCTACTGGAAACTAGTCCGCGAGGATTTCCCTCTGATCGATCAAGTCGGCGTGACGGTCGGCTAGGAGGCGACGCAGGAAGGTGAGTTGCCGGCGGGCGTAATGCCACTCGGCGATTTGCCAGGAGGAAAGAGCCGACGAGGCAGACAGCCCGCCGGCTAAAAATTGGGCGAGCTGGGCAGCGCCCAGCGGTAACTGGTTGGACAAGCGATCATCGGTGTGCCAGTGGGGATGAGCAATGATAAAGTCAGCGACTTCTTTTTGCACGATGGGATCAGCGAAGCGGGCGGCGACCCGAGCGTCCAGGTGGGCGTGGAGAGCGGTGGTATCGACGGTGGTCGGGTCGCAAGTGGAGAGGAAGAGCTGACGGTAGGGCCAGGGGGCAGACGGGCTAGCGCCGGCGTGGACCGAGCGGTACAAGGCGATTTCGATTTTGCGCACCAGCCGGCGCGGATTGGCGCGATCCGACGGATTCATGGCCGCCAGGGCGGGCGCGTCCACGCGCTCCAGCCACTGCTGGAGCGCGGGTGTGTCCATGTTTTCGGCCGCGAAGCGGACATTGTCATCGGGCGGGACGCTGGTGTGATCATGGGAGAGTGGGCGCAATTGTTCGTGGCAAACCAGCGTCCCGCCCACGACCAGGACGTAATGATGGGCAGCGAGCGCGGACGATAATTGAGTCCGCGCGCTGGATAGCAGCGTGCCGAAAGAAAAATCACTATCAATACTGACCGAATTTAAATTATAAAAGTGTAAAAGCTGATCGCCAAATTCTTGTTGTAAACTTTGCCACGCGGCCAGGTCGCTGACGGAGAGGCGTGGAAATTCGCGGTAAATTTGGCGGGCGTCCACGCTGATGACGGTGACGGGGTGCGACTGGCGGAGCCATGGGGTGGCGAGGCGCAGAGCGAGGGCGGTTTTGCCGGTGCCAGTAGGGCCGACGACGCTTAAAAATTCGTGGGGAGCGAGAGTGCGAGTCATAAAAAACAATGGTTGCTCCGAGTTCGTAGCCAGATGTGGACAACTTTTTTGATCATACGATTTTGGGGCGACTGGCGAGCTGGTCGCGATTGATAATTTTATCTAAAATTTCAAAGCGGCGTTTTTTAACGGCGAAGGGGACATCGTCGCGGTAAATTTTGGCGGAGACGGTGCCGGGCCGGGGCGAGTACATAGCGACGAAAGCAACGATAAAATGCATTTTTTTCACGAACGCCAAAGTTTGGGCAAATTCGGCTTCGGTTTCGCCACAGAAACCAACGATGATGTCGGTGCCGATTTGGATGGACGGATCGCCGGCGCGCAATTTGGTAACGAGCCGCTCATAAGTGGCGGCGGTGTAGCCGCGATTCATGCGGGCGAGCACGGTGTCGGAGCCGGATTGGACGGGCAAATGTAAGTAGCGATCGATTTTTTTATTACTGATGACTTCGGCGATGAGGTCGTCGTGAAAATCCCACGGGTTGGAAGTGAGAAAACGGATTTTGTCGACCCCGTCGATGTGCGAGACGGCGCGCAACAACTGGACGAAGGGCGAGGTGCCGGTGAAAGTTTGATACTGGTCGGCGTTGGCGGGCAGTTGGGAGAGCGAGCCGAAGATTTGTTTGCGCCGGGCGGTTTGGACTTTTTCCAAACCCCAGGAGTTGACGTTTTGGCCAAGGAGGGTGATTTCGTGGTGACCCTCGCGGACGGCTTGCTCGACTTCGCCGATGATGGTATCGAAGTCGCGGGAGCGCTCGGGGCCGCGAGCATAGGGCACGACGCAATAGGTGCAATACGAATTGCAACCGACGGAAATTTGGATGAAGGCTTGCGGGTCGTCCGCCGGGCGGGTGGCGGGGTATTGGAAATTGGTGTCATCACTGGTAAGGACTTCACTGACCACGGGGAAACGTTTTTTGAGACGATCGGCGTAGCGGTTCATGCAACCGCTGATGACCACGTGCGGCCATTGAGCACGGGGGATACTATGATAATAGTCCTGCATTTGATTAAGGAGAGCGTAGACGCGATCGTCGGCGGCTTTGCGGACGGAGCAAGTGTTGATGAAAATTTCGCTGGCTTGCTGCCAGTTGGGAGCCAGGCGTAGGCCGCGGCTTTCAAAGTACGTTTGCTGACGTTGTGATTCGGCTTTGTTGGCTTGGCAACCGAAAGTTTTGATATAATATTTCGCCATGGACGATATTATACCACAAAAAAGTTTCGCCTAATAACTCAAAAGGCCGTCTTTGGCGCCAATGTGAGCAATGACGGATTCGCTGTTGTTGAGCGCGGCGACGATAGCTTCTTCCAGCGGGCGTTCGTACAAAATGGTGCTGACGAAGGCAGCAGCGAAAGCGTCACCGGCGCCGGTTTCGTCCACGACGTTTAAGTTGGGGCGGGCGTGATAATCGAAAGCTTTTTGGCCGTCGGCAAAAATGCTGCCGCCGTTGCCACCGTCGGTGATGACGACGTATTTGAAAGCTTGCATGATATCGGCTTGAACGCGGGCAGCGAGGTTCCATTCTTCCAAATTAACGAAGAAAATGGAGCGTTCGGTGCGAGGCAACTTGAGAGTACCATTGGCTAAAAGTTGCAATTCTTTTTTACCGGGGTTCCACGAAAAATTCATGTTGCCGCGATCAAAAACTTTCCAAATTTCATTGAGGGCATTCATGACCCCGCCGACACTGCTGAGATGGATCCAATCGCGAGTGCGCAAAAAGCGCAAGGGGATATCGTAGTCGTCCAGCATGGCGGAGGCGGAGCGGGAGACCATGACGGTGCGGCCGCCGTCAGGGCCACATAAAATCACGCTGCAGCCGGTTTTTTCCAGTTTTTCGGCGACGAGATGGCGGGTGTTGACACCCTCTCTGATGAGGGATGACTTGATGTAGCTGCCGAAATTGTCACGGCCGATTTCGGCGACGATGCTGACGTCGTGGCCGCGGCGAGCGAAAGCGACGGCGGTATTGGTGGCGGCGCCACCGATGCAGACGGTGTGATCACTGATTTCGATTTTGTGGCCGTAGGGCTGGCAGAGGATGCGGCCGTCGGCGGCGTGTTGCGGAGCGAAGGATTCGGATTGGAAATAAATATCGATCAGGGCGGCCCCAATGGTGGCGATTTTTTTCATAAGTTTTGCGTTTCTAACATGACTTGATACTCTTTTTCCAGACCTTCGATAACGGCCAGCAGTTGGCGCGGGTTTTCCACGATGCGATAGACGTTGCGCTCTTTTTCACCGATCATAAAGTTGCGATTGATGACTTCCATGACTTCAAACCAAAAGCTGCCGTAGAGAACCAGCGGTTTGTGGTGGCCGTAGTAAAGGTGGGCGAGCAGCCAAGCGGTGGCCCATTCGGAAAGCGTGCCGGTGCCGCCTTGGAAACAGACGAAAACATCGGCTTGGGTCATGAGGCCAAACATACGCTCGATGTAGTTTTTGGTTTTGATTTCCAGGGTGAGGTGGTTGGCGGCGGCTTGGCCTTCAAATTCGGGAAGTTCGTCTTTGGGAGCGTGAAGCGTGACGCCGATGGTTTGGCCGCCGACGGATTCAGCGCCTTGAGTGGAGGCTTGCATGATGCCGGGTCCGCCGCCGTTGACGATGATTTTACCGGCGCGAGAGAGTTCTTGGGCACACTGAAAAGCCTGACGATAAAGATCGGAATCGGTGGAAACGTCGGCGCTACCGTAAAAGGCGACCCGGTCAAGGTGCCAGTTGGTTTTCAGTTGCGGGACGTACACTTCGGTTTGTTTGTTGGCTTTGGCGGGTTTGGTGTCGTTTGTCATGGTGATTATTGTAGCAGGGAGGAGGGGTGGGTGTCAAGGGTTAAGCGGCGCTAGCGTCCGGTGCTAGCGCTGTGGCGGTCGGTGCCGGCACCGTTACAACCGCTGGCGGTGCGCTTGACAAAAGGGGCAAGCGGTGATATAATAGGGATCAGAATTGCCACTGGTCGCTGAAAGTAACCAAGCCAATGGTAGGCCTGCTTTGCGTCAGAAGACTAAACAAGAGACGACGTGGTGGACACATAAGAAAGCTCGTGAGAGCTTTTTTATTTGAGCGGGTAAGTGATCACAGCGCGTTCGTGGCTAGCTAGTTGTTGATAAAATTGTGCCCAACAACTTTTGTGCAATATTTTGGTATGTAAAATGCTGGCTGTATAGTCGGCGAGTTGCAAAAGTGGCTCCGCGTCACTATCACGTTGTTTCAACTTCAGAGCGTGCAAACAATTGGACGTCGTGACCCTAGCTGTTTTGGCTAGTTGGCGGCAAAAGTGATCATTGCCGCATCGATCCAGAGTAATGCTAATGGGAACATCTGATGTAGGCAACGTCGCGAGGACTTGCTGCAAAGCAAAACTATACATCTGGGTTTTATTTTTAAACTGTGGGAGGTGAAAGTCAAGACGTGATTTATCAATAATAATGGCGCTATATTGGAAATCAAAATTTTTAATGGTGCGTAATAATTGTTGACGTAGCTGGTGAGAATTATGATTGAAATGAAATTCAAAATGGTTGGTTAAATGGCATTGCTGGGCCAAATTAATCATACTGCGTGCGCAGGTGGTAGCTTGTTGGTCGTTGTCAAAAATGACAGCAGCCAAAATAAAATATTGACTAGAAGCGAATGATTTGCCAGTGTCGCCAGATTCATCAATGAACACACGCATAGTTGGTATGATACCACACAGACGTACACAAAAGGTGTCGTTTTGGTGAGCAAAGGCGCTGATGATACCCGCCGCGGGGTAGCGGGTGGGGCGTGCCCGGCCCGCATGGCCGGGCACAACCGGTGGGCGCCAGCTTGCATTTGCTGACGGTAGCCACTAGACGAGCCACCTCGCTTGATAACACGAAGCGTGACCGCTATCAATAAATAGACAGACGAACACATTCCGTCGAGATGGCTCGACTAGTTCTGTCTATCACGCGATCGTGGCACGAGTGTGCCAGCACGCTTCATGTTATCAGAAGTATTATACCACAAAAAGGCGTTAATCTATCGGTAGATACATCGGGATGCATTCTCTGATAAAAATGGATTCGTCGGCAACAGCTTTTTTAGTCTGATCCGTATGAGCAATCATACCAGTGTATTCATCAAATGAACGGAAACCACGACGGCGATAGAATTTTTCTGCGTCTGGTAGCGAATAAGCTACGATGTATTTAGCGGCAATAGTCTCGCGGGCAATTTTTTGCAAAAGTGCAAAAATAGTGCGGAAAATGGCGTCACTGAGGTAGAAATGAGGGATTTTGGAGTCAAATAACAAATGATGATAGCGAGAATCGAGCGCGAAGTAACTAATTTGAATAGCTGGACTTGTTAAACGCCAGTGTTTGCTATCGCGAGTCATGGTCATCATGCCTGAGCATTGAAATGAAACGTAGCCAATTAACAATTTTTGTTTTTGATCAATAATTAAATAAGTGGTATGCTCCGTATCTTCTCTAGCTTGACAGCCAAGATAATAATTCAGCATCACGTTTTCGCAGTCAAATTTGGCAAACAATCGCTCAAAATTGTCTACCTGTTGCAAGCGGATGAGCGCAAATTGGATATCTTTACCCCACATAAGCATTTATCCTACCACTGTGTACGCGCTAGGCTGGACGCCAGCATGGAGCAGCATGCGGTCGAGTTTATCGATTTCTTTGGCGACTGACGTCTGGTGACGATCATTTTCGATGCGCTTCATGGTCTCCTCGCTAATTTCCACCACGGGGAAACGGTGGGGAAACTTGAAATCTTTAGGCAGTTGTTTTTTCATTTCAGCGATGTTCATATTGATCGTATTATACCATAAAAACAGGCCTTGGCGAAAGAGAAAAGGGCGAATGGCTAAAGAAGTGGCGACAGCCTGGACAAGCGAGGACCAGGATGCCGCCATTACAATATAAAGTTACCTTTATATTGATTCCTCAGATAGACGTAGTTTAACATATTTGTTTGGATTTGTCAATGCAAGCCAAGCATGGTCATGTCGGCAGTTTTTACACCAGTACGCCTGGAGAGAGGAATTAATTCTATATGGTGGTGGTAATTGAGCAAGACGGTAATAGTTTCTAGTTCGTCTGGTAGAAGATTAACACCATTGGTGATAAGCTGTCCCGATGCTTTTGTCATTGAACGATATTATACCACACACACGTGCACAAAAGGTAGCATTTTGGCGAGTAATAATAGCTAGATAGGTGCTCCAGCCGGTAGCGGGTGATCGACAATGGCCACTGCAACCCCAAACCCGGGAGTAACTCCCGGGTTGGGCGGAACATCAATCCTTAACGCAGCGGACCGATAAACCGACGTACTTGTAGTAGCCATTCTGCGGAGAGATATAGCTCGCATCCAAGATCAGGTTGTAAGCGTGCGTCGTCGAGCGCACGGTAGAACTCCACCAGTACGAATACGTGCCCTGGCCGTTGAGCGACCCGCTGTGGGCGCGGCCGGCGATCATACTTTTAGTGGTGGCGTTCCAGGCGTTTTTACCTGAAGTGCGAAAGAAATTATAAGCGGTGCTATAGGTGCTGCCAGCACCGGCATTGGGAACATCGCCACCCTGCACGGCGTCCGCTAGAGCCTGCCACTCACCGGAAGTACCGCCGGTGGGGACGTGCCAACCGAGAGGGCAGATATCGTGAGTAGCGAGGGTGGTGCCATTGGTGCGATTGTCAAAGGTGCCATTGTAGACGGCAGTACTGTTGTTCATGGCCGCTTCCCAGTTGTAGAGATAGCCATCGTAGGCAGCACCGGGCGAGCGACAGAGACCCTTGTAGGCATAGCCAGAGTAGGTACCGACGTAGCCGGTGGTCGAGGAAGTGTCGCTACTAGAGAAAGTGGTGGCGGTGCAGTTGCTGCCGAATTTCAAATTTTCGGCCAGCCAACATTTGCCGTCGGAATACTTGCGCACAACATAGCTGGTGCTATTGCGGGTGTCCTGGAGGCTACCAACTTGGACGTAGTTGGTGCCAGCGGGGGTCGGTAGCTTGTTACATTCTTCCGACGTAAAGTTCTGCATGGTGCGGCCGGCGAACTTAGCAGAGTAATCCAGTGGTGTGCTGAAAGCGACACAGCCGCTGGTGCTAGTGTCCCACTTCTGACCGGCGGGACAGTCCATCACACACGCGTCTTCGTCGGCGTCGTAGTAGGCGCCGCCAGTGCAGACCGGAATACATTTGTTGTAATTATTGGACCACTTATAATTGGCATCGCATGTGTGCTGGTCGCGGACGCAACGGACACTAAACCCGAGGTACCGGAAGTTGGTGAACGACGGGTAGACGCCACCCGAGTAGGCGTAGAGGTAGTACGAGGCGTAGGCATCCGTAGCGGAGGTCGGCGTAGACGACCAGACGCTGATGTTGCCCCCCTGGTTGCCGAGCGAGCCACCGTCGCCACGGATGAGGCCGGCAACGCAGCTGGCACCAGAGCTACAGAAGTTACCACCGTAGAAGAAAGCGGCATTGGTATCAGTGGCGTCAGAGAGGGCTTGGAACTCTCCACTACTGCCTCCCGTGGGCACGTGCCAACCAGCGGGGCAGATACCTTGGACGGGTTCATCCAGCGCGACGGCGTTACCATAGTAGGCATTGGCGTCCTGAACGGCGGCTTGCCAGTCGTAGAGATAGCCTTCATAACCTTCGCCAGGTGAGGCGGCGACACCATAGAGACCGGTGCCAAGGACGCCGGAAGCGGTTTTATTGGTATATGAGTACGTTTTAAAGTCCGCACCCGACGAGACATTGCCGTAGGCTAAATTATTCGCCAGCCAGCAGTTGCCGTCGGCGTACTTGCGCACCACGTAGGAGGTGTCGTCGCGCTCGTCGCGCAGAGCGCCGGCGGTGACGTAGCCGGTGCCGGTGGGGGTGGCCAGATAGGAGCACATGGCGGCGGAGAAAGTTTGGAGCGTCTGGCTGCCGAAAAGATTGCTGGCGTCGGCGGTGTCAAAAGCACGGCAAGTGTAGCCGGGGGTGGTGTAGGAGCCGAGACCCGCTTGGGTTTTGTAGCCGGCGCGGCAGGCACAGACGTCGCCGATGCGATCGGCGTTGGCGTCGCAGGTGGCGACGCAGGCGCGAGCGCTCTCGCTCCACTCGTAACCGGTGGCGCAAGTGTGGACGCAGTCGAGCGCAGTGGCGTCCCAGGTGAGGCCGGAGGGACATTGTCTGGTGTTTTTGACACAGCGGACCGAGGAACCGTAATAAAGATAGTCACCACCGCTCGGGCGAACTGAACTTGAGTAAGCATACAAATTATATGCTAAATTATCATTAGTAGCAACAGGCGTAGACGACCAGATACGAATGGAAGCGCCTTGACTACCAAGTGTACCGTTATTCCCTCCAAGATCGCCAGCAAGGCAACTGGTCCCTGAGCTGCAGAAGTTGCCACCGTAGAAGAAAGCAGCATTGGTACCGGTGGCGTCAGACAAAGCTTTAAACTCGCTGGAGTTACCACCAGTAGGCACATGCCAACCGCTGGGACAGATGCCCTGGACGCCCTCGGGGCCGGCGTAGGCGACGCCATAGTAGGCATCGGGGCGCTGCATGGCGGCTTGCCAGTCATAGAGATAGCCTTCATAACCGGTGCCGGGCGAAGCGGCGACGCCGTAATAGTTGCTTTCCAGGATGCCATAAGCAGTTTTGTCTGTATAGGCGTACTTTTTGAAATCTGTGCCTGAGGAAACAGTGCCGAAAGCCAAGTTCTGCGCCATCCAACAGTTGCCATCGGCGTATTTGCGCACGGCGTAGGTGGTACCATCACGCTCGTCGGTGAGGCCGCCGACGTGGACATAGCCGGTGCCGGTGGGCGTGGGGAGCGACTCGCAATCGAGAGTGGTGAAATTTTGCATGCTGGTGCC
>JAFRKU010000041.1 GCA_017431585.1 bacterium
CAAAACTACTACAAATTGCTCCCCAAACTGCCCAAAAGTGTGATATAATATATACAAATGATACAAAAACTGACGCTCCGCCACCATTATCAGCATCTTAGTGAACTGATGCACGACAATTGGTTGTACCTTTTCAACCAAAATTTTCTGCTCACCATCAGTCTCCTGCTGTGCGGCGGGCCTATGCTGCTGGCTTATTTAGCCGCTTTACCCTGGTGGGGTGCCATCGGTATCAATGTCCTCGCCCTCGCTTGGCTCACCATCGTTTTCACCGGCGTCATCAAAAATCTGCACGCCTTGGCTGTGGATCGCGGCGTAGGCAAATACCCGCAGCTAGCTTTAGAATATTTCCCCCTCGACCTGCCGGTTTTGCTCGCCTACCTCTTGCTCGAATTTTTGCCCTTCGTTTTGGCCATTTTTGCCACCGTCTACGTTACCACTCATCACGGCGACAGTTGGGAAATCATGGTCGTCATCTATGTGTGCCGCTTTTTGATCAGTTGGTGGTGGGGCCTATCCATCGCCCGTATGATCGCCCATCATCAAGATTTTTGGTCAGCGCTGATTGATAGCGGCCTGCTGGTCACTCGCGCTTGGTGGCGCCTGGCCGTCATCACTCTCAACAATACTCTCGCCGCCAGTCTGCTCATTTTTATCCCCATCGTGGGTTGGTGGCTCGCTTTCGATTGGTGGCTTTTAAGCAGTTTTTACTTGGAACATAGGATAAATTTAACCGTTCGCTGGCCACAAGAATCATCAGGCGCCACCCCAAAGAGTCGCTCGAGCAAAAAACTCGCCCACCAACCAGTCAAAACCAGCCAAGAACTCCTCGCTCGCAAAAAAGCGGCCCTAGCCAAAGCCCAAAAACCAGTCGCACCCCGCCGGCGCACTATTTACGCCGCCAAAGCCACCACCACCAACAAAAAGGCCCCGGTCAAAAAGACTCGGAGCCATCGGCAAAAATCAACTAAATAACCCGCGAGCTTAACACTTTTCGTCTGGATGCTCGCGGTCGTATTTCCGCTCTGCCCACCAGATTAAAACAGTCAGTATCCCAGCTAGCACGAAATTAAAACTAAACTCGGCGGCCAGCATCCACAGCATCTGCGTTTCCGCAGCGGCATTCATTTCCATGCCTGTCACTCGCTCCACCTCCTTTGGCGGTTATTAGTTTTTGCAGAACATTGCCTATTATATCACACTTGTACAAATTTACCAACTTTTCCAAATTGCCCCTTGCAATTTGTGTAAGTTTGTGCTATTGTCATTGGCAAGCAACTAGAAAGTATACATGGCACCATCGCTCACGGCCTATCAAGACAAAATTAATTCCAGTCAAAATATTTTAATCGTCTACGGCCGTCAAGCCCATTTTGGCGCCGTAGCCGTCGCCACTTGCGTGTATCTGTGGCTGCGCGCGCTGCACAAACGTGTTACCATCGTTTCGGCTGCGCCCACCACCGTCGACCTCAGCCACCTGGTGGGCATCAACAAAGTCAAAAACAAGCTCCAAGGCGAAAATCTCGTCATCAGACTGCCTCTGCCTGCCAGCCAAATTGACAAAGTGGTTTCCGACCTCGATAACCAAGCCGACCGCTTGAGCCTGATTATCAAACCGAAAAACACGCCCGACTGGCACGAAGGCGACACTCTGCCCGTCAGTTTTCAGCCGGCCACCTACGACATCATATTTTACCTAGACGTCCGCGATCTAGCCGATGTAGAAGCCGTCACCCTCGATAACTACCAATTCTGGACCGATCCGGAACACAATATCACCTTCAGCCAATACGACAATCCCACGCCTATCAGCGCCGATATCAGCGAAGTTTTAGGCAAAAACGTCGGTTTTGCTGCCTATTGGGCTCAATTTTGGTACGCCAATCAAATGAATCCCGATGCCGACCAGGCCAGCAACCTCCTCATGGCCATGGAGCGCGAAACCGATGGCTTCAAATCCGGTCAAGCCAGCGCCCTGGATTTTGAATTAGCGGCCTGGCTCATGCGCCAAGGCGGCCAGCGCGCTCAAATCGACGAACAAGCTGCCGCCGCTTTCGATCCTGCGCACCATCTACCCCAAATCATTGTCTAATCAACTCAAATTATTCGGATCAGACAAGAAGGCATTGAGCGTCTCGCGATTGACATCGCGCGGTTTGCTGCCTTTGGCTGGGCCCACGATGCCCGCTTCGCACAACTGATCCAAAATCCGCGCCGCCCGGGCGTAACCCACCGACAATCGCCGCTGGATCATGCTACTGGACGCCTGATCATACTGGGCAAACATCTTGACGGCGTCCATAAACAACTCGTCGCGCTCGCCCGTATCACCAGCATCCGCCATGCTGCCGCCACCTTTACCTTTACCGGAGCTCGCCCGGTACTTACTCGTCACGTCATCCAAGTAATCCGGTTGCCAACCTTGCGACCGAGTGAAATCCGCCAACTTTTTGGCATCCGCATCCGAAACCAACGTGCCCTGAACCCGAATTGGTTTAGCTTGATCCGGCGGGATATACAGCATGTCGCCGTGCCCGAGCAGTTTTTCCGCGCCCACTGTATCCAAAACTACCCGTGAATCCATCACCGACGCTACATTGAAAGCAATCCGAGTCGGGATATTGGCCTTGATCAAACCCGTAATCACGTTCACACTCGGCCGCTGGGTCGCCAGCACCAAGTGAATACCCACCGCCCGCGCCATCTGTGCCAACCGCGTGATCGACTCTTCCACATCCGAAGGTGCAAACATCATAATATCCGCAAACTCATCAATCACGATCACAATTTTCGGCAGCGGTTCCACGTCGCTTTTGGCGTTGAAGCCATCGATATTGCGCACTCCGTTGTCCGCCAGCAATTGATACCGCCGGTCCATTTCCGCACACGCCCACTTCAAAGCGGACACTACTTTGTTCGCGTCCACGATCACCGGAGTGAGCAAATGCGGAATATCTTGATATATCGTCAATTCCACCCGTTTGGGATCCACCAAAATCAGCCGTAACTCCTCCGGAGAACAGCGAAACAGCAACGAGCACAAGAAACTATTGATACCCACAGATTTACCCGAACCCGTCGCCCCCGCGATTAACACGTGCGGAAATTTCGCGATGTCACCCACGATTTGCTGACCATTGACGTCAATGCCCATCGCCACCGCCAGCTTACTCGGGTGCTCGCTTAATTGTTTGTTGCTCAGCATCTTGCGCAACGTCACGAAAGCCGCCCGCCGATTCGGCACTTCAATGCCCACCAACGATTTACCGGCAATCGGCGCCTCAATCCGAATCTGACCGGTCGGCGCCGCCAGCGCCAGCGCCAAATCGCCAGCCAGAGCCACCACTTTGGACAGCTTCGTCCCCATAGCGATCTCCAGCGCGTACTGGGTGACACTCGGCCCCCGATTGATTTCCACCACTCGCGCCCGAATACCAAATGAATCCAAAGTGTTTTCAATAATTTGGGCATTAGCGTTAATGTCGCCCCGATCGGCTTCGCCGCCATCCACCGCCTCAAAAATGTCAATCGTCGGATACTGCCACGGCGGCCGCACCGCCACCGGCTCCTCACCGTCTTCGGTGACAACCGGCACGATTGGTTCTGGTTTTTTAATTTCTTCCAGCAGGGCAATTTTGGCAAAATTATTCGCCGGCTCCACCGGGGCAGGGGAGAGAGCCGTCTCGCCGGCCTCATCCAGACCACCCACTTCTGCCACGCCACCGCCCAGCATCCCATCGTCCATCCCCGTGTGTACCACCTCATTTTTTTCCGGTGTATCAATGTTTTGATGCTCTTGGCCCACGAAAGCAATCTCTTGCTCGCCTTCGGCGATAATCGGTGCCATCGCTTTTCTCACTTTGATTTCCGTGACTATTTTTTTATACCACTCCACCATATCTTTCACTGATACTTGCCACAAAATCAGCAAGCCGCCCACCATCAGCGCCGCAAAAAATAGCCACGCTCCCGGCGCTGTGATCAGTCGCGACATCGTCGTCCACGCCGCCACGTCCACCCCCGCCCCCGAGCCGTTCTGCCCCGTCATCCCCGTCAGCCCCGCAAAAAACAGCAATGTGCCCACAAAAAGCGGCGGCCGCGACCAAATCCACGTCGTTTGAAAGCAAATCAGACCCAAATGCAAACACAAAAACGGCAGTACCAACGCTCCCGCCCCAAAATTGAGCACCAAAAAATTGTTCAGCCACACCAGCAGTTCCCCGCGGCGCAAAAACGACACCATCAGTAACACGCTAGCTACGCACAAAATCACGCCAGCGGCCGATGTCCACACATAATGATTAATTTTTTGGTTTTTTGATTTCCTACGTCGCGCCATTAGTTCATTTTATCACACTTTTGCACAATTTCACCACCACTTTTGTTTTAAGAATTAAGTTGCAAATTGCGTTGATTATTAGGCGGCGCCTCACAAGTGAAACATTCTGTCACTTTTTAACGATTTTTTAACATCAAACTGATTTAATTTTGCTTTAACTTTTGTCATTTTTTTATGTTACAATCAAAAACACGAGCAACGAAAGGACAATATGATCGATCAAGCCAAACTCGACGCTTTCATGGAGGAAGCCAAAAAAATTGAAAAAGGTCACAAACTAGATTTGTCATCTGACGAAGACTTATCCATCGGCATCATGAATTTGATTTCCATCGAAGAGCATTTGTTTTTCACCGCCAACAAAACCGGTAAACAATCTTACTACGATTTACTTTTCCAAGTCCGCGAAATGCGCAAAACCCTGCTGAAAGAAATTATCAAAGATTACGAAGGCGAAGTCTGGTGCATTTCCAAACACTTGCTCGCTGCCAGTATGCGAGTCATGGAAGTCGGCACCAAAGCCCTCGCCACCGATCGCGATCACGCCTACCAACTTTTCGAGCAGTCGTACAACTTGTACAATTTGTTTTGGGCGCTTAATTTAAAACTTCTGGACGATTCCGCAGCCGCCGCCCACATCACGCCTGCCCAAAAGCAAGCCATGCTCGCCGACATTGCCGCCGAAAATAAAGCCGATTCTTCCGCCCTGACTCAAGTGGACACCGCCCACAGCGGCAACGACCACACCGCCACCGGCGTCTGGCACAAACTCGGCGCCACTTTAAACAAAATGCTCGATTGCTGCCGAGAATAGGTGATATAATAATAGTATGACCAAAGTCGCTATTTTAGGCGCCGGCAATTTCGGTTTTGCTCTGGCTTACTATCTGGGTCGCAAGCACGATGACTCGCTTGACATCCATCTTTACAATCGCAATCCCCAAGTCGCCGACTTTATCGCCGCCACCCACACCCACCCCAAATATTACCCCACCGTCGAACTCTCGCCCGCCATCAACGTCACCAGCGATTTGTGTGCCGCCGTGACCAGCGCCCAAGTCATCGTCTTGTGCGTTATCTCCACCGCCTTGCCCAGCGTCCTTGCCGGCTGCCGCGACCAGTTGCGCCCTGGCGTCCATTTGGTCTCCACCATCAAGGCCCTTGATGATCACACCGCCCGGCCCTTAAGCGAAAGCGTGCGCACGATTTTACCCGATACATCAGTAACTTTCAATGTACTGGCCGGCGGCACCACCGGTATCGAACTCACCGGCGAGCAGTATTTAGGCGCCACTCTGGCTTGCCAAAACGCCGCCGACGGCCCCGCCCTGCGCGACATTTTCCAAAGCCCCTACTTGCGCCTCCAACTTTCCACCGACGTCCCCGGCGTCCAATACGCCGCCAGCTTCAAAAATGTCATCGCCGCTCTTGTCGGCCTCATCGCTGGCCTCGGTTTCACCACCGGCACCCAAATCCACGTCCTCGCCCTCGCCAGCGGCGAATGCCAGCGCGTCGCCCTCTCTCTGGGCGCCCAAGCCGCCACTTTTGCCCCCGACTCCCAATGCTGGGGCAACGACATGGTTATGAGCGCCATCAGCCCCGATACTTGCAATCGCCACTTCGGGGTGCTTTTGGGCGAAGGTATGCATTTCCAAGACGCCTGCGACCAAGAATGCCGCTTATCCAAGCCCCCCGAAAGCGTCCACACCCTCGCCGCCTTGGAAAAATTAACCGATTTATCCGCCTATCCGCTTTTGCACTTTTTGTGCCAATTGCGCGACGGCGCCGTGGCCGCCCACGAAATCATCAAAGTCATTGAAAACTATCCCTCATGAGCCACGCCCTCGCTTTAAGCGTTTTATTGTCTGCCTACGCTGCCTCCGAAACCTTGTCTTTGGGTCTGGAGCGGCTCATCATCAAGGATCCGCAGTTACCAGCCGCCTTCGATCGTCTCCGCGTGATTTTTATCTCCGATATCCACCACGGTTTGTTTTCGTCCCAGCGGCGCTTGCGCCAAATGGTCACTCGCATCAATCGTCTCCAACCCGATTTAATTCTGCTAGGCGGCGATTATTTACAAACGCGCCATCGCTCTCTGTCCGCTTTGCGCACCGACTACCAGCAGCTCGCTCACATCCTCGCCCGCCTGCATCCCACCAGTTTAGGCAAGTTTGCGGTTTTGGGCAATCATGATTACGTCTTTGACGAAGCAACCAATCGGGATTTTTTGGCTCAAGCCGGCTTCGAGCTCCTCGTCAACCAAGGTGTGGATTTGCACCGAGGCGACGCCGTCATTCGTCTCGATGGGGTGGGAGACTTGTGGTACGGCCAGCCCAATTTTGTGCGTGCTCACGCTCACACCCCCGCCGCGGTTTTTACCATTTTGCTCTCCCACCAACCCAATTTTATCGATCAACTCACCGCCACCGATGGCGTCAATTTTGTCCTCGCCGGCCACACTCATGGCGCGCAAATCCGTCCTTTCAATTTTTTTCCCGTCATCCCACGCCGCATTGCCCGTTGGGAGTACACCGTCGGTTTGATCGAAACATCCGCCGCTCGTATGCTCGTCTCACCCGGCATCGGCAACGAAATTCCCTACTTCCGTTTTTTCTCCCCGCCCAAAATTCACTTACTGACTTTTAAATCCGCACCCCACGTGCGCGCCTAACAACTGACAAAGTGTCGTTAACGACTGTTTTTCCCTTGCCACAATAGTCACGAATCGCGTCATTTTCCAGGCGAAAATCGGCAACTTACATCAAAAATAGTCGTTAACGACTATTTTTGGTGGGGCCAAAAGTGTCACGAATCACTACTCGCTTTTGACGCAATAGTAGCACTCGCTGACACCACTTTCACAAGCGATACTTTCCGGCCAACTTTCATCAAAATCCGCCGTGGTGTAAATGAATTGCTCGTTACCCACTTTTTCCCAACCGTCCACTTCTTCCAATTTCGCACACACTGCAAAGTCGGTCACTTTCGTGGTCCCAATTAAAGCGTACACATACGGATAATCTTCACTCACCGGCACGATGTCTTCGTTCAAACAAGTGTTTTCCTCCGCCGCGAAAGGTCCGCTGGCCGCTTTCGTCACCAAATGATACAGCGACTCGCTAACGGTTTGCACTTTAGGCATCTCCAGCGCGTAAGTCTTGCTGCCTTTAGTTTGGCACTCACTCAAAGCCGCCACCACTTTATCCACGGCCGCCACCCGTCCCTGGTTGCGCTGCGTGATGTCTTCAGGTTCTTGGCTTAGCATACCACCGGTCGAACTCTCCCGCGCCGTCGTCACCGCCGGTGTCGGGGTGGGCACTGGCGTGGCCGTCGCCACCGGTTGAGGCGCAGGCGCCGACAATTGCTGCCACGCATACCAGCCGCCACCGGCTACCGCCGCCACCACTAGTGCACCCAGCACGGCCGGGACCAAACTGGATTTACCCGCCACTGGCGCTTTTTTTGCTGCCACCGGCGCGCTGGGCGCTACCGGTTTGCTTACTGGCTTCAAGCTCGCGGCCGCCGTTGGCGCCGCTGGAGCTGACGCGGCCGGGGCCTTAGGCACGGGTGCACCCGCGGCAAAAACCGTCCGTGTTGTCGCCACCGGCGCTGGCGCACTGGCTACCGGCGCCGTAGCCGGAATGGGGGTGGCCGGCGCCACCGGGTGATAACTGATATTCGCCACAGCGGGAGTAGGGGAGGGGGCGCTCGCCGTCGGGGCGCTCGGGCCAGCTACTGCTGGCCCCGTCGGCTGGGCGGTCACCTGAGCCGTCGCCGGCGAAACCACCGCTTGTGCACCAGGCACGACGCCTGGCGCCCGCCCCACCGGCACAGCCGTGGCCGCCGGCGACGGTGTGGCTGCGCCAGCGCCGGTAGGCGCTGGCGCGCTCCCGGCATTCGCCGGCACTTGCGGTTTGGGCAAATTGCTCGGCGTCACACCCGTGGCCAGTTGCGTTTTAGCGCTGGACAGCACCGAAGCCAACTTCGGATTCAGCGCCGGTTTACTTTTAGTTGCGGTTGAATTATTATTTTGCTCATTCATACGTTTATTATACCCACCCCGCCGCCAAAACGCAAGCCCCAAAATTATGCCTCGGCCGCGCCTAACAACTCATTGTCCGGCGTCTGTAACTCCCGCGTGGCCACCTTTTCCAACTGCTGGCTAATATGATGCGACTTGCTTTGCGCTTGTTCGATGATATTGCTCGTTTCCGTCAGTTTCTTTTGCACCCGCGCTAAAATGTCGCCAAATTTGCCAAAATCTGTTTTGATTTTGCCCAGCAGCGCCCAGACTTCACTGGAGCGTTTTTCAATCGTCAGCGTCCGGAAACCCAATTGCAAACTGCTCAAAAAAGCACTAATGGTATTAGGCCCCATCACGCTGACGCGGTAGTCCGTTTGCAATTGATTCACTAGCGTCGTATTGGCCACAATTTCCGCATACAGCGACTCCAGCGGCAAATACAAAATCGCAAAATCCGTCGTCACCGGTGGGTTGACATACTTGCTGGCGATATCGTGCGCCTCTTTTTTCAGTCGGGCTGCCAATGCCGCGCGCGCCGCTTCCACTGCCTCTCGCTGGCCCGCTTCTTGTGCCTGTTGCAAGCGCTCATAGTCTTCCAAAGGAAATTTGGCATCAATTGGTAACAATAAAAACTTTGATTCATCGGTTTTATTTGGCAAGTTGATCACAAATTCTACTCGTTCGCGACTATTCGGTTTGGTCGCTACATTGTGCGCATAATCGCCACTGGTCAAAAATTGGCTCAGCAAATTATCCAGTTGCACCTCGCCCCACGTACCCCGGACTTTCACATTCGTTAGCATCCGCCGCAAATCGCCCACCCCGGTCGCCAGCGTTTGCATCTCGCCCAAACCACGATACACCGCTTCCAATCGCTCACTGACTTGCTTGAAGCTCTCGCTCAAGCGCCGTTCCAGCGACGTTTGCAATTTTTCGTCCACCACCGCGCGCATCTGTTCCAGTTGTTTGGCGGTTTGCACTGTGAGTTGTTGCAATTGCTGCTGTTGCGCACTGCCAAAAGCCTGCAAACTCAGCGTCAGTTCCTGACGCTGGCTAGACAAATGTTGCACCAAATCTGGCTGGCGCGCCCCATTGCGCAGCCCAATGACGATATCCACCGTCACCAAGACGATCAGCACCACCAGTAAAACCATCATAGTAACTTCCACGCCACCCATTATATCATGGATTTAGCCTTTGATGACAAAGCCCTTCAAATCGCGCCGCCCCAAATGAATTTTGTGTTTGCTCCGATCCAGCTGTCGGCTCACGAGCATATTGGTCCGCAATTTTTTGCCACCCACCGTCATAATGACTGCAATGACCGGCTGTTTTTCGCCGGTATCAGTTTTTTGGTACCACAGTAAATCTTCCGGATCCAGCAAACCCAATTCTGCCGCCAAACTTTGCGAAATGCACGAGCGCGACCGCTTGGTATTGACAAAACAACTCGTCCGGTAGCGTTGCTTTTTGCCCAAATGCAACTCGCACTCTTCCACCACGTTAATCGCCGTCGGTTCTTGCGGCGACACGAATTTCTCCGCCAGACTCGAACGGAACAACGCCTGCCCAATTTTCAAACCATGCTCAGCGTTGAGCACCGGCAAATCGCGCACCCGCTCCAGCCGTTTTTTCAAACCCTTATGATTAGCCAATTGAATCGAAAGTCCCGGGCTGGTATTCAGTTCCACCACCATCGGCCCGCGATTTTTATCAATAAAAATATCCACGCCCGCATACGTAATCCCAGCCACATTGGCCGCTCGGATCGCCGTTAGCAAAATATCTTGCCAGAAGGGGATTAAAATCCCCGCCAACTTCCGTTTGGTATCCGGCAAATACGTAATCTGCCGCCCGCCGCCGGTAATCGCATACGTCGTCACGCCCGTGGAAATATCCACGCCCACGCCCAGCGCGCCCTGATGCAAATTCGCCCGGCCTTCGCTTTCGCGCGTGGGCAGACGCAACATCGCCATCACCGGTACACTATTGTACACAATCACCCGCACATCCGGCGTGCCCTTATAAGCCAACTTGGCAAACAGCGGATGAATTTCCACCCGCTCTTCCACGATCACCTCCGCCCCCACGCCCGGATGCGAACTATATTTGCCCTCCAAAATGTCTTGGCAGTGGTTCATGATATCATTCACCGTCCAAATTTCGCCCATCGTATCGCGGAATTGGCCACTGTCGGTATTTTTTTTAAAAACCACGATCCCTTTGCCGCCGCTGCCGTTGGAAGGCTTGAGCACAAAATTGCCCGTCAACTGTTCCCAAGCAAAATTATTCACTTCGTCATCATTATGCAGCACCCCCAAAATTTTCGCCACAGCGATTTCGTGCTCGCTCATCAGTTGTTTGGTTAGGAATTTGCTGTTGGCCACCTGCCGCGCCGCCTTGCTATTTTTACTGGTGTACAGGCGATTTCTGGCATTCATGCCCAAAACTTCGCGAGTGTTGAGCTTGACGAACGACATTTAGTCCTCCTTGATCAAAGTTTTAAACCGCGACAGCTCCATCAGCCGCAAACCATTGTAGCGCCCGACCAAAATGTCCGCAATCAGCGTCAAAAGCAGCACCAACTCCGGATGTGTCACCACCAGTCGCTGCACTTCGCTGTTGTTAATAATCAAAGCCGAAATACTCGCCAAAAAGATGGTCTCCGCCGTCAGTCGCACTGCCTCGCGCGTGGTCGAAAACAGCTGAGTACTAGTGAAATTTTCACTCAGCGAAATGATGATCAGCATCGGGAAAATGCTCAAGCCGAAAAAGACCTTCACATCCATGTAAGCCGTCAGCAGCAAAAACAAAATCATCATCAAACACACGCCCCAAAGCACTATCGAAGTTTTAGGCAAATGCGCCAAATTCAACTTTTTCAAGGTACGCTGCATCAACATCGAACTCAAAATGACCACCAAAAAGAGAATGATGCCTTCAATGATGCCTGTGGACACCAGCGCCACTGACAGCACCGCCGGCGTATACACACCAAACCCGCGCAAACCCACCACGTGGCGCGAAAAAGCGATAATCAGCGACACCACCGGGAACAAAATCAACAACACCACCAAGTTACTCGGCAAGCCGCGGCTAATGCCCTGACGCATCAAATGGCGCAAAAAGTTGTGCCAAGACAGCGGTTCATCGGCGCGCGAGAACAAATACGCCGCCAACACGTCCGTTTTCCCGCCGGTACTTTCGGTCACATCCTGGTCTTTTTTCTCCTGAACGATCTGTTTGACCTCTGGCGAAACCACCGTGGCGCTCATCGTAGCGCTGCTACTAGCCTCCAGTGGTGCCACCGGCCGCAAAGGTGCCGTCAGCTCCTGAGCCTGCGCCAGCCCGCTGCCCGCCGCCACCAGGCTAAATATCCCGATTAGTAACCATTGTTTCATTTTCATAACCTATATTATACCACATAATGTCTATTTTGTCAAGTATTGATTTAGTTTGAGGCTAAATCCTACCCATACTGGCGATTATACCCCAAAATTTGGCAAAATGACTTGACAATTTAGGGCAATTTGCGCTAAGATAATGATTAATGCGAAAAACCGCGTTTACTTTAGTTGAACTCCTCACCGTCATAACTTTGATGACGCTGGTTTTTACCATCGGCACGGTCAATTACATCCGTCAACAAGATCGCCAGCAGGTCGAAGGCATTGGTAGAAACTTGGTGGCTTTTTTCCATCACATCCAGACCAACGCCCGGACAGGGGACAGAGGCACGGGCAGTTGCAATGTCAATTTAAATGATCTCGTCGCCGGTAAAAAGCGTCTGGCTCGCTGGTCACTGATTATCAAAAATGGAACCGATATTTACGCCTATGCCTATTGTTGCAATGAAGACAGCAAATTCGGCGGCTATGTCTATGCCAGCAATTGCGCCCCCTCCAATGGATCCAGCAGTCGCCCCACAGAGGCTGAACTTTTCACCAACTTCATCGGCCGCGCTTTGCCTGACGGCGTCAAAATTTACTCCAACCGCACTGGCCACGCCTATCCTTTCGACGGTCATATTTTCTTCTCACCCGAATTCGGCGATATGGAAGTGCACAAGCTCGACGGTACCGATAACGCCGCTGCCAATGCCACCATGGTGGTTTACAACACCAACACCAAGCAAGGTTATCGCTTCGATGTCGACCGCGGCGTCGTCTCGTCTGGATGTCTATGTCCAGAAAAAGAAAATCTTGCTTATTGCCTTGATCCAAGCCAATTTAATTGTCCATAAATCAACTTATGTCAAAAAAACCTCTCACCGCCATTTCCATCGTTGAAGTCCTCGTCGCCGGGGCGCTCATTAGCGTCATCGGCACGGGTATCGCTCGCGCGCTGCTGTATGCCCAACGCTCCGTCATCAACGCCCGCTTGCGCGCCAAAGCTCTCAATCAAGCCCAATCTTGTCTCGATAAATTCCGCAACTTGCGCGACAGTACCAAATGGTCAGATTTTTGTGCCCGTCTGACTGGTGATTATAACACCGCCAGTGGCGCCAGATTTAACACTCTCACTTATACTATTCACTATACAGACAGCAGCGGTCACCCACGATCTTTCCCCACCCCAGTTTGCAATGCCGATACCTTTACCGACAACGGTGACACCGGCGCTCAATATTCTGGCGTCTACCAAGTCGATCACGACGGTTGCAATACCAGCACCGATCCCGAGTCAGCCGTCGTGAAGGTGCACGTCTTTTATAACGATTTTTCCCATGCAGAAAAAGAAGTCGTGCTATCCCAACAATTCCAACGCGACCCCAACACCGAAGATAGCGCTCGCCCTCACTAACCATCCAGTTTTCGTTTATTGCTCAAATCTCGCCGCGGTATTGCGCACCGCAATTTCCCGCGAAAATTTTTCCGTCAAAACTTGATCGCCTCCACTGCGCGTTTGATGACCATATTCGATAGTAAAATTGACCGACACAATATATCCCTCAGTAAACGGATCATAGCGGCACGCAAATGTCAGTCGATTAGTTCCAGTTTCCGGCACGACGAAAGGCTTACTACTGATGGCCGCATTCACTTTTGAATCCGTCAAGCGCACACCATTGCTAAACGACGACGAAGAAAAACCGTCACCAGCTATATGTCTTTTATCTCTCGGCCAACCGCCGGATTTTTTATCAAAATAAACTATTTCTTTGTTATTCACCCCGATTTCCACCCGCTCAAAAAAAATCGATGGCGTCGCCCCCGTACTCGGTGGCAAAATATTCGCTTTCAGCACGGCAAACGGACCACTCTGGCAACCATCAGACGAATACATACATCCATTTTTGTTTGCTACCAACTCACGCGGCCCTTCGCACACATTCGGCAGCGTCACTCCGTTACGCACCACGTATTCCACCCGGTCCAGCGCGTTATTGCCTTGCTGGCGGATGCGCACCCGCGCATCAGTGTTGGCCCGCAGCATCACGAAATTCAGCATCAATCTGGCCATCCCGCCGGCCACCAAGCCAAAAATCGCCAGCGCCACTAGCATTTCAATCAAAGTAAAAGCCGACTGACGAGTAGGGGAGTGCGACATATTTTTACGGATGAGTCAAACAATATTTATTATCGCTACTATTACCCGCCCCCGCGATTTCCAAAGAGTCCGAACAAATCGTAAAACTTTTACCGTCGCTGCTGTACGAATAGCTTTTGCTAGTTGGTCCTTTAGTCGGCGGATCTTTCATATAATTAGAATTAAGAGCGCTAGCATACGTGCTAGGGAAAGGACCAATAGGATACTTTCCATTATCCGACCGATACATTACCAAAGCCTGCTGGATCGCTGCCACATCAGATTTGCGCTGCGCATCGCGCCCTTTTTTGATTGCTTGCGAAAAATTCGGCACGGTGATGGCCGCCAGTGTCACAATAATGCCCACCACCACCATCATTTCCACCAAGGTAAAAGCTCTGTGTTTTTGCATGAGGCTATTGTAACACAAAAAGTTTTTGTTCGTCAAGTAAAAAGTATACGCCCACAAGTGCCGTGTATTTTGTCAATACCACAAAATCCCCGCCCTTGCGGGCGGGGAGAGCAGTGTCGTTCACGACTGTTTTACTGCTGATTATAAATGCAATAATAGCACTGACTGGCATCATCCGTACTGGTTTTGCAAGTTTCTGCATTATATGTAGGGCGAGCACCAGAAAGACTACTCTTGCTAGGCACCGCATTGGCATTAGCTACTGCCTCCACACCACCGACTGCCTCTAATTGAGCGCACACCACAAATTTTTGTGGAGCTGTTTTTTGAGCAGAATAATGATAAAGGATATTCTTAATTGAAGGTCGAATGTTGTTATTCAAGCACCCATTTGTTGCAGAATCAAAAATTCCACCCGAACCACTAGGAGTATTGGAATCAATTTGTGTGTCGTTAGCATCAGCAGTAATCGGGCTATACGTTCCACTCAAAGCGTCATAGCACACTTCCATCGCTTTCGCCACCGCCTGCATATCAGAGACGCGAACGGAATTACGGGTCCGTTTGATCGCAGACGAGAAGTTGCCGACAGACATCGTGCCCAAGATGGCAATGATGGCGACTACCACCATCAGCTCGACTAGGGTAAAAGCTTTTTGCTTTTTGTACATACTAACCTTTCTTTTGTCGTACTCTAGTTGTACTTTGACTATCAGTATAAAGTATTTGTGGTACATTGTCAAGCAGTATGAGATTTAAAATTAAA
>JAFRKU010000002.1 GCA_017431585.1 bacterium
CCAATGCTCCAGCTGATTCTGCGGCCCCCAGCGGCTGTCTTTAAAATTATATTGGTCAATATAATAAGGCGAGTGAAAAAGTGTATTGTAATAGGGAAAAATCGGGTTGTGCGTGCACCAAAAATTAAACAGTAGATAAACAGCCATCGGTATCACCCCCGCTGCCATCGCTCCCAACCAAGCTCGCCATGACATTCTCCGACCAGCCACCACCAGATACAATATAACCAACGGCACCACCAGCACCACATTAGTCATTTTCAAAGCCAGCATCAAGCCGCCCAGAAACGCCCACCAGATCACTTCTGTCCCAGTCGGCTGCCGCTCCCGCGCCTGCCACAGCAACATTATTGCTTCCAAAAACAAAGGCACACCCAGCGAATCCACGTAATAAGTCCCCACCAGCAGCGTCAAATTCCACTCCGTGATCACCGCTAAAAATGCCCATATTTCCACTGGGATCACCGATTTAATCGACATTTTGGCCGCCAACGCGCGCAACATCTGGCTTATCTGAATAAAAATCAGCGCCCACACAGCGGTATTCAGCAGAGTCCCATAGCGATAACCCAAAAGCCACCGACTCACGCCCAGCAATCGGTCACCCAGTCGAAACCCCCACACCTGAAAACTACCCGCCCCGTAGCCGTGTTCAAATAAATTGACAAACCCCGGCGCCTGATTGAGCAGGTGATAATTAAAAGTATCATAAGATATGTCGGGAAAAACGCTTTTGATCAATCCCCAGCCCACCAGCACCACCGTGCCGGCCACCAACCAGCCGTTCCAGCGAATTTTGCCGATGTACCAATTGATTTTGCGCGACAGTGTCACCAGCCCACCCCCAAAAATCCCCACCACCACCAATCGTGACAGCACGCTACCTTGCGGCCAGCCACCTAGGAAACACACTAAATCCACCGCCTCCAGCAGCCAGACGTATACCAAAGCCGCCACTAGCAGTAGCACCCACCGGTTGCTCACCGTCACCCGACCCCACTTCTTCATGATGATTTTTCCTCAAGCAGCCGCTTTTTTTGCGCACTCACCTCTTGCAAGCGATACTCGAAACTCTGCCGGTCAGCCGAGCGCAAACTGCCCAAAATCAGGCCCGCAAAAGCCGACAATAGTCCGGCTATCGCCACAAAACCGCACACAATCAACGTCGGGAACCGCGGCACCAGCCCCGTCGCCCAGTATTCCTGAATAATCGGCCAAACGAAAAATCCAGATAAACCAAACAAAATCACGCTTAGCGTCCCGAAAAATCCCACCGGATGATACAAGCGCCACAACTTAGCAATCATCCGCACCACCCGGAGGCCGTCGCGCCCCGTGTGCAATTTCGACACACTCCCCGCCGGCCGGTCACGATACGCAATCGGCACATTGGCCACCACCAGCCGTTTGTCCAGCGCGTGGATGGTCATTTCCGTCTCGATCTGGAAACCATCAGACAACACCGGCAGTGTTTTGGCAAATTCAAAAGACACCACCCGCAAGCCCGTCATAATATCCTTGATATCACCGCCAAAAAGGAAGTTGGTCGCCAACCGCACCAGACTATTGCCCGCCACGTGACCCGGCCGCTTGTTTTCCCGGGCATAAGTCGAGCTCAATCGGTCGCCGATCGCCATGTCCACCTGCCCGCCGACCACCAAATCCACCAGTGGGCGCGCCTCCGCCGCCGGATAAGTATTATCCCCATCCGTCAAGACATAAGCCAAAGCGTCAATTTCCCGAAAAGCCCGCCTGACCACATGGCCTTTGCCTTGATGAGACTCGCAACAAACGACAGCCCCGGCCGCAGCTGCCAATTTAGCCGAATCATCCGTCGAATTATTGTCATAAACGTAAATGGCCGCCTCCGGAAACACCCGGGTGTAATCCGCCACCACCGCCTCAATCGTGGCCGCCTCATTATACACCGGAATGATCACCGCCAATTTGTCCATAGATCTATTATAACACAAACAGACCGCCCGCCACTGGGCAAAATTTGTCCCATGTAATATATAGATAACAGACCTATTATATCACATTATATCCATTTTGTCAAGAGACAGTTTTACTTGAATTATGGGGCAAAATTCGCAAAGACCTATAATTATCGATGTTTCGGGACTTATAACAATGCAATTTGCATATTATCAGACAAATCGCCCAATTTGCTTGCACAAATTGGCAAAATGTGCTATCATGATGTCGTGCAAAATCCAAGAGTGTTAATGATTGGCTGGGAAATGCCTCCGCATAATAGTGGTGGTTTGGGCACGGCTTGTGCTGGGATGGCCCAGGCTTTGACAGCTGACGGTGTCAACTTACAAATTACCTTGCCGTATCAAGCCGACGATTACCCCAGTGACTTGCACATCGTCAGTTGTTCAGCCTCTAGCGCCGATGGCGATCATCTCTACGCTCCGCCTTTTAACGCCTATACACCAGCCAAAAAATCGTCTCATCGCCAGCACTTGCCCCATCCGGGCTCCTGGATGGAAGATCGAGTAGAGGAGTACGCCCAAAAAGTCTTGGAATTTGCCCGGAAACATCAAGCCGAATTCGACATCGTCCACGCTCACGACTGGATGACCATGCCAGCCGCCATCCTCATCAAAGAAGAATTAGGCAAACCCTACGTCGCCCACATCCACTCCACCGAATACGACCGTTCTCTCTCCGAGGATCTCACCAGTTACATCAGCCAGTGCGAACTCGAAGGCATGCGCCTCAGCGACAAAGTTTTGGCCGTCAGCTACTATACCAAACGTTTACTTGTGACAAAATACGGGATCGATCCGGAAAAAATTGACGTCGTTCACAATGGCGTGGTCAAGTTTTTGCAAAATGTGGCCACCCCCGCCCCCGAGTTTGCCCATCATCGCCCTGTCGTCGTTTTTATGGGCCGACTGACGATGCAAAAAGGGCCCGACTACTTTTTGGAACTCGCCCAAAAAGTCCTCGCCCGGCGTCCCGATATTTTATTTATTGTCTCCGGCATGGGCGACATGTATCAACACTTATTGCTCTCCACCGCCAACAAAAGTTTATCCGCTAATGTCCTCTTCTCGGGTTTTGTCCGCGGCGGCGCCCAGGAAGCTATTTTAAAACGAGCCGATGTGTTCGTCATGCCCTCCGTCAGTGAGCCCTTTGGTCTGGTAGCCACCGAAGCCGCCATGTTACATACCCCGGTGATTGCTTCCAAAAATTCCGGTGTGGTCGAAATTTTACCCGATAGTCCACAATTTGACTTCTGGGACACCGACGCCATGGCCCAAAGCGTGCTACAGCTGATCAATGATCCCGACTATCGCGAGCAAGTCGTGCGCAACCAATTCGCTCACCTGGAACAAAACACCTGGAAAAAAACGGCTCGCGCCCTGGAAAAAATCTATCGTCAAGTCAGCCCCGCTGCCCCCAAAAAGAAGCGCTCCACCGGCAAAAAGCGGACGTCCAAGAAAGACTAATGCCCAAAGTCTGCTTTTACTTTCTCCTCCACCAGCCCTATCGGCTCACCGATTTTTCCGTGCTCGACCTGGACAATTGTGATCAATATTTTGCCAACACTACCTGTGACCAAAATCGTGACGTCTTTTTGAAAGTCGCCGACAAATCCTATCGGCCCATGCTCGCGCTCCTCTTGCGCCTGGTGGAAACCGTACCCCAATTCCATTTTAGCTTTTCGTGTTCCGGCGTTTTTTTGGAACAAGCGCAAACTTGGGCGCCAGACGTAATCGAGCTGCTGCAAAAATTAGCCGCCCGCCCCGAACAAGTAGAAGTTTTAGGCGAAAATTATTACCACTCGCTCTCCGCTCTCTACTCACCCGCCGAATTTGCCCGCCAAGTCCGACTGCACTCCGACGCCGTGGAAGAAATTTTAGGCGTTACTCCGCGCATTTTTCGCAACACCGAAATGATTTATACCAATGACGTCGCCGCCCAAGTGGCCAATTTGGGTTTTCAAGGTATCCTCACCGAAGGTGTAGACAAAATTTTATCAAATCGTCAAAAAACACGTGTGTATCGCTCAAATAGTGATCCAGCTATTCCCGTTTTACTCAAGCACGCTCAGTTATCCGACGATATCGCTTTCCGTTTTTCCCAAAAATCTTGGGTTTCCTGGCCGCTGACCGCCGACAAATATTTGCGCTGGCTGCATGATTACCACGACGAAGAAATTATCGGGCTATTTATGGATTTTGAAACCTTTGGCGAGCACCAGTGGGCCGATACCGGCATTTTCGAGTTTTTCGCCGATTTTGTTCACAAAGCAGCCACAGATGACCACGTCGACTTCGTCACCCCCGCTTCCCAACTGTGCCCGAGTGGCGATCGCCAGGCGTGGCTGGCGCAATTGCCCGTCTACGACGTACCCGAGCCGATTTCCTGGGCGGATGCCGAGCGCGATTTATCCGCCTGGCGCTCCAACGATTTACAAGTTGACTCCTTGCGCCAAATTTATGCCCTCGAGCCGCAAGTTCTGGCTACACACAATAGCAAAATTATTGACGATTGGCGCCGCTTGCAAACATCCGATCACTTTTACTACATGTGTACCAAATATTTTTCCGACGGCGACGTCCACGCTTACTTTTCCGCCTACAATTCGCCCTTTGAAGCCTACCGGCGCTATTGTATCGTGCTGGCAGATTTGACTGATCGCATCACTACCAACCACTAAACAAGCGCCGCCATTCTCCCGGTTTATACCCTATATTATATCACACAATGTCACTTTTGTCAAGAGGCAATTTTACTTGATTTATCAAGCAAAATAGACATAGAGCCGGCGCACCCCACTACCAGCACTTTGTTGCTTGGTGATTTTAATCCGGCCAATTTCCCCCGTGTGGCTCACGTGCGGTCCCACGCAAATTTCCTGACTGACGTCGCCCACTTGATACACCGTCACCCGGTCCGGATAGCGGTCGGCAAAAACACTCCCGCCCACCAGTTGCAAAGCCGCCTGCTTGTCATACGTCTGGCAAGAAACCGGTAAATCCGCCTCAATCCAGGCGTTAACTTGCTGTTGCAGCTCCGCGATTTCCGCCTCCGTCAGCGCTCGGCCGAAAGTGAAATCAAAGCGCGCCCGCTCACCAGTGATATTGCTGCCCTTTTGGTAAACATCGGTACCAAATTTGGCCCGCAAAGCCGCCAGCAACAAATGTGTGGCCGTGTGAAATTTGACCGTTTGCGCCTCGTGATCCGCCAAGCCCCCACGGAACTTTTGATCAGTTTTGAGCTTGCTGGCCTGCCGGTGCGCCTCGCGCGCGGCCTGAAAGGCCGCCTCGTCCACCTGGATGCCACGTTTAGCCGCGATTTCTTGCGTCAGCTCCAGCGGGAAACCGAAACTTTCATACAAGAAAAACGCCTGTTCACCGGAAATTTCCGTCAACTTGGCCAACATTTTCAAACCCTTGTTCAAGGTGGCACTAAATTTCCGGGCTTCTGTAGTAAAAATTTGTTCAATTTCTGCTTTTTTCGCTGCTACATCAGGATATGTTTCACCATAAAAATCGCACACTGGCGCCACCAATTGTGCGATCACTTCCGCCGGCAAATCCAGCTGATGCGCTGCCACGATACTCCGGCGCAACAACCGACGCAAGACGTAGCCTTGTTCCTTGTTACTTGGCACCACGCCTTCACTGGCAATCATCACTCCCGAGCGACAGTGATCGGCAATAATCCGGTAAGATCTTTTGGTTTCTTCCGGTAAATCGGCATATTTTTGACCAGTCGCCGTTTCAAGCACTTGAATTAAAGGTGCAAACAAACTCGTCTGGAAAATGTCATCACATTTTTTCCACCGCCATCACCAATCGCTCCAGCCCGCCACCATAATCGACATTTTTTTCCGGTAAATCGGCAAATTTACCCTCATCTGTTTTTACATATTGCATAAAAACGCTGTTGCCGATCTCCACCAGCCGCCCGTCG
>JAFRKU010000042.1 GCA_017431585.1 bacterium
GTGTGCCGGCGCTTCGCGCCGGCACGCCCCCGTGTTCCTTTGGTTTTCGCCGGCGCGCTGCGCCGGCGAGTTACCGTCGCTCGCCGTCGGGGCGCTTTTGCCGTTGGCTTCGCCGCTTTCGCCGTCCGCCGCGCCTGGATGGTGCGCCGTCGGGGCGCCAGAGCACTCTCCGCAAAATCCGCCAACATTACCGCCTCGTCTTGTTTGACTTGCTTTTGCAACCGTACCACGATGGACACTGGCCGCCAATGCAGCGTCACCTCTTGGTCAGCGTTGACCGCCCGGATTTGCGAGGGCGTCAGATAACCGTTTTTGCGGGCGCTCACCCAGTACGTCCCCGGCGGCAAATTTAGCCGGAAATTGCCGTATTCATCCGTAGATACCACCTTTTGCATCCGATTAGTCCCGTCAAATTGATAAATTTCCACCATCGCCCCCGCCAAAGGCTGGCCCTTTTTGTCCACCACCGCCCCGCGCAACATCGGCAGCCGGGCGTTATTGTACCAGCGATTGGCCGCCGCCCAGCCGTAAAAAAGCGCCGTCGCCACGCACACTGGATTTGGATACAACAAAATCCCTGCCCAAGACAGCAACCACAGCACTATCTCCAGCGTCGCTTGCCGGTGATACCACTTTTGCCAAATTTGGCGCGCTCGGTCTCGCCCGCTCAGGCGCAAACTCCGCGCCGGTCCCCGACGTAAACTCGATTGCTGTCGGTCCATTGGCACCAGTAGTGTCAGCGCATAATTTTCGTTCACCACGCTCAGTCTCTCGCCGCGATAATAGTCTTCCACCGTGGCCAGCGACGGCCGCGCTTTGCGCGTGGGAAAAATGAAACCCTGGCGCGACACTTGGATTTTGTATTGTCCCCGCGGCAGCAGCGTTCCAGAATAAAACCCGTGCACGTCGGCTACAGCCGTCCGCTCGATCGCCGCCCCGTGACTATCTTTGCCCGTGATCGTCAGCAGGGCAAAAGGCACGCCTTCGCTGGTGGCCGCGTCATAGACGAAACCCACCCGCCCCGTCTGGTCGCTTTTTTGCTCTTTTTGCAAATACCACTTGCCCACCCGCACGCTGATATCAATGACCAAACAAATCGCCAAACCCCCGCCCACCAAACCCGGCGCCACGCCCGCCCCGAAATCCGCCAGTGCTTGCCAACTTTCGCTCGCCAGCGAGCCCGCCCGCCGCCCCAGCGTGTCCGCGTCCATCGTCAGCAGATTTTCTTCTACTTCAAAAGGCTCCGGCTGGGTGTAAAACAAAGCCTGCCTGGCGTCATTGCTCCCAATGATCATCCACGTGTGCCACCCCACCGCCAGGCGCGTTTCGCACACCAACTGATACAAATTTTGCTCCCGATCGATGCTCAGCGAATACCGATCTGTCAATTCATTCGGCCGGATATTGTCCAAAATAATTTCATCATCCACCACCAAGGCCATTGTCGTTACTTGCTCCACAATATCCGCCGGCATCAGCCAAGACAAAACCGCCCGGTAATCCGTAATCGGTCCGTCCGCCGGCGGCCTGGCTGCCGGCGGTGTCACCAATCGCGCCGCCTCGCTGGCTACAGTAGCCTCGCCGGTTGCCGTCACGCCCATCGCGGCCTGCGTCGCCCCCGGTATCGCCGGCACAGTCGCCTTTTGGGCGCTAGCTATTGTTGCTGACCCAAAAAACGCTATACACCAAGCAAAAATCGCCTCACGCATCTGTGGCCTCCGCGACCACCAAAGTTAGCTCTTGGGCTCGATCGTCTCCAAAGTCTACCAAATACGTCGCCGTGCGACCAGTTTTTTCCACGAATTCAAATGGCGCCACGCTCAACTGGTACTTATCATGCGGATTGCCAAAAAACTCAAACCGGCCGTTGCTATCGGTGCGCGTTTCGCCCACTAGCCGGTGATACGCCAGCGTGTGACAAGTCAGCGCCAGTCCGTCCACCTTCTGGCCGTTAGCATCCACCACTCGCCCAGTAATATTAGCGTGATGCAAACTCGCCATCAGCCGCCGCACCAAACCGACCACGTAAATGCCTAAAATAATAATGTTGAGCCAAATCGGATAAATCAAGGTAAAAACGATCACGATCAAAAACGACAGCGTCCACAAGCCAGACATCCAATTCACCAAAGCCACCAAAGCTTGCCACAACCGTCTGCCCGTGTGCTTGCGCTCCCGCTCGCGCTTTTGCTCGTCAGTCAACGGCACTTGCGGGTCCAAATCCACCGGCACTTGGAAAGTCACCGTCGGCGCAAACTCACTTGACACCTTGAAAGTTTCGCCCAAATAAAAATTTCGCATCGGCGTCGAGCGACGTCTTTCCGTGAAACTCGGAAAGATAAACCGCGGTGTACTCACGATAATTTGGTATTCGCCCGGAGCCAACTTAAAGCCATGATAATATCCGCGCCGCCCAGATACCGCCGCGTTCACAAACTTGCCCTCGCGCAACACCGTCACCACTGCTCCGGCCACACCATGGCGCGTCTTGCTGTCAAAAACCCGTCCGCGCGGTCGCGGGAAAAAGATAATCAGCACCCCCAGCGGTAGCAGCAAAATCAGCGATACTACCGGGAAAGCTTGGGTGGAAAGCGCTTCCAAACCGATCAGCGCTTCGTCACTTAGCCCCAACTGATCCAAAAACGACGGCATAAACTCCGGAATTTTCCCCAAAGGATTATCTGCCAGTACGCCCGTAGTCACCGCGCAATCATCGAAAGCCTCCACCGGGCACGAACGCTGGCTGGCCGAAAGCCGAAAACAAGTTTTCCCCGCCGCATTACACTCCTCCAAGCTTCCCGGCCGGCTACAATCGTGCGCCGTCACGCACCAAACGTATTCCGGCTCATTGCTGCACTCAAAAGTTGCATTTTGCAAGCACCCGTTACCCCCCACGTCATTTTCCTGCATATAGCAGTTTTTGCCGGTCACCGAGCATTCTTTCAGCGTTCCTTGGCTACAGCTCTCGCCCGTAGTACACCAGTGATAAGTCCGCAGCGGCGGATTCGGGCCGCAATCTTGGGGAGCATTCGCCCGGCACGTTGCCTCATCACTCAGATAACACGCACGCCCCGTTGCCAGACATTCACGCAAGGATCCACTCTGACAACTCGCCGTCCCGGTACACCAGTGATAAGTCCCCAAAATGCCAGCAATGTAGCGGAAACGCCACACCGGCGAAGCCAAAGCTGGCGCCTCGCTCCCCGTTTGGCGCGCTTGCGCCGTTACTTGCCAGCGATTCCAGTCGTTGCTATCATTGCCATTATTGGTCAAAATGCCCACTTTTTGTCCGCCCACCGTGTAAGAAGTCTTTTTCAGTGTCAATTTAAACCGATAAGTTTTGCCTAGATCGCCGCCCGTGATTTCCTGGACGCTCAAAGTATAATCATCCGTCTCCGTCGCTTGCGTGCCCAAATTAAACAAATTCACGCCATTAAGTGTAAAAATCTGGCCCGTCAAAATCCCGCTCGGATCAGCAATATCCCAGACAAAAGTGGTAATCGGCACCGAATCCACCGCGTCGTCGCTGGGTGAAATCAGTTGTGGCACCAAAGCTTGCGCGCTCCCGCCCGTCAGCTCCGCTGTCACTTGGGCACTGGCCACACAGCCGTCATCTAGATAAACCGTCACCGTTATCGCGTAACTTTGCGTACCACTTTTTTCCGGTAAATAGGCAAAAAGTGGCTGAAAGATCACATTTTTTGAACTCAGGGTATGACTCACTGTGTAAC
>JAFRKU010000043.1 GCA_017431585.1 bacterium
ATCGTCGACGGTGTAGCTGAAGTCTGACAATTGGTCCGTGTGGAAAACGATGGATTTACCAATTAATTTTTGCGCTTGCTGACGGAGGGAGTCGACTTGGGTGTCATTGAGGGTGAAAACTTGGCGGTCGACAACAGCGGAAAAAGAACTTTCGGTGGGGAAGGCGGCTAAAATGAGCTGACTGGTGGCGGTGGCCTGGAGAGCGACTTGGTCGCGGCCGGGGAAAACTTGGATTTGGCCACGCGCAAGCGTGGCGCTGGCGGTGGTGCCGGGGTGATTAATTTGGAGAGCGAATTGAGCAATGAAATTGTTCAATTTATCATTATTATACTGGAGAATCAATGGAAGTTCTTTCGCACTCGGAAAGAGAATTTGGTGGAAGAGGTTGACGAGGGGCAAATTGGCTTGGGCGGAAAGTTGGGTGGTGAGGGTTTCGGACAAATTGTAGGAAAAATCCAGCGCGGCGCTGGAGGTGGATAATAAGTTGTCTTGATAAGTGAGGGTGAGGGGGCGTTTGACTTCGCTATCGATATTGGCGGTGAATTGGAGAGCTTCGGCAAGTGACATGTGGGACAAATCGTGGTTTTTGATTGATACACCTGGTAAAAAGTGTTGACAGTAAAAGCGGCTGATCAAAAGAGTGCCGCCGATGGTGCCTAAACAAGCAAGAACGAGGGCGGCGGTGGTGAGGATGGAGGAGTGATTGTTTTTTGGCATATTTACTTTTGGTGGCTTTTATTATAAAATAAAAAAGTATGGCAGACAAGAGCAATTTATCTAATAGTGCAAATTTGCCCGCGACGGGGCGAGTGGTAGCTAATCAGCAGCCGATTTTCCAGGCTTCGCCTTCGGGTGGGATGGTGGCGACGCTGCGACCGGGGCAAACCGCTTTTGACGGAGTGATCCGTAATGAACAAGGCATGGGGACCAAACAAGTGGTGAACCGGCATGAAATGCCGGCGGCGGGAGTAGCGGTGGCGCCGATGAAAGCGGTGAGTACTAACTCAGAGCGGGTGGCGGCGGGACCAAAAGTGGAGACGGCGGCTGGCGAAAAAACAGCGGCGGCGCCGGTGACTGGCAGTTTGTCTAGTCAGGCAGCGCGGCCGCAAGCGGTCGCGGTGGCGGCAAATACTGGTGCTGCTGGGGCGAATGGAGTGGGACCGATGGCGCCAAAGTCGGTGAGTAATTATCGAGTGGGGATGCCGGCGGCGGAGAAAAAACCCGTCAATTGGTTGGTACCGCTTTTGGGCGGGGGTTTGGCTTTGATTGTGATGGCGATGGTGGGCTATTATTTATATGATCGCCAGGCGCGGCAGCCGGAGGCGGCGCCGGAGGTGACGGAGACGACGATTTTGAATTACTGGGGATTGTGGGAGCCGAGTTCGACGCTGACGCAAGTGATCAAAGATTTTGAAGATCAAAATCCCGGTATATCCGTGAATTATAGCAAAATGAACATTGATACTTACGCTGACGATTTGACGGCGGCACTGGAATCGGGAGCGGGACCGGATGTTTTCCGGTATCATGCCTCGTGGCGGCCGATGCTGGATGAACATTTGGCGGCGTTACCGGCGACGATGATGTCGGCGGATGAATACGCGCGGACTTTTTATCCGGTGGTGACGGCGCAGATGACCAATGAAAGCGGCGAAATCAAGGGAATTCCTTTGATGTACGATAGTTTGGCTTTGATTTATAATCGACAGTTGCTATCGAGCCTCAACATCGAACCGCCGAAAACTTGGGCGCAATTTAGAGCGGCGGCGGTAGATTTGACTTACATGAATGCCGACGAGCAAATCACGAAAGCGGGGGCGGCGATGGGCTTGAGCGATAATGTCGATTTCGCCAGCGATATCATTGGGGTATTGGGTTTGCAAAATGGGATCGATTGGGAACATCCGGACGCGGAGGCTTTGAAAGTGTTGCTGGAGTATTATGCTAATTTTTACACTTTGGACGAAGCGAAAGTTTGGGATAGTGACTTTGATAATTCCACAACCGAATTCGCGCGGGGGAACGTGGCGATGATTATCGGGCCTTCGTGGCTGATCCATGATATTTTGAAGATCAACCCGAATCTGCCGATTGGAGTGACGAGCTTGCCGCAGTTGGATGTGGATCGGCCGGTGGATTGGGCGACTTACTACGTGGAAGGCGTAAACGTGCATAGTCCGCGACAGGTGGCAGCTTGGAAGTTGTTGACTTATTTATCGAGTGCGCCGGTGCTGGAGCAGCTAAACATGGAACAAGGGAATACACGGATGTTTGGGGAAATCTATCCACGACGTGACATGGCGGACTTGCTGGCGGACAATCCGTATTTGGAACCATTTGTGGTGAACGCGAAGACGGCAGACAACTTTTATTTGAACAGTCGCACTTATGACGCCAGGCTCAATGATGACATGCGTGCCATTTTGGATAAGATGTTGGCGTTGTGGGTGGGTCGGGATGCACGGCCAGGCGAGAAAAACTTGGATCAGTTCGTGGAATCATGGAGTGAAAAGTTGATCGAATACAAGATCATTCCTGATCCAAAGGAAGTGAAGAAGATGGAGGAAGATGAAGCCGATTAACCGGCGGCTACAAGCGGAAAAGATGGTGCTGGCC
>JAFRKU010000044.1 GCA_017431585.1 bacterium
CCATACGGCCGCGTTGCGGCCTACCCACCGCCTGTGGGCGGTGGGCTGGCGCTGATTGGTGGGCAAACATGGCTTTTTTCATTGATTTCCAGACGAAGGATTTAAAAATCTTGGAGACAGCGCACGGAAAAGCCGAAATACTCGAAGTCGCCCGGATGGCTGCCCAAGGGTCTGACGTGGCCAGAATCGACGTACACGTAGTAGGCGTAGTTAGCAGTCCGCGCAGAAGAGGACCAAAAGTACGCGTAGCCGCCCTGGTGCCTGAGCGCGACAGATTCCTTAGTGAAAGTCCGGGTGGCACCATCATAGGAAAAATTTTCATTAATATACGTCGTTCTCCCCGCGTAACGAGTATCATACCCACCACCCGGTTTAAAAAAGGTATGGACTTGTCCACCGTTACCATTTCCCGTGCCAGGATAAGAGGCATTGACATAACAGCTGGAGCCAGCGGTATAGCAACCAGTGGTAGGAGCGGTAATCTTGGTTTCATCGGCGATGTGTTTGCCGGCGGCGATGTTGCTATCGGAAATGCCGGCGACTTTATCCGCTAAATACTCTTGCTCGCCGGTGACGGTACCGGTAGGCAGATGCCAGCCGGCGGGACAGAGGCCGCGGAGTTTAACTGTTGCTGAGCTATCGGGATTGCAGGAGCTATTGCCATACCAGCCACAGGGGTTTTGCACGGCGGCCATCCAATTATATAGGTAGCCATAGAGACTGGCGGCAGAGGGAGCAAGAGCGTCTTGGCTGTCTTGGGCGGCGGTGGTGGAATACGGGATGGCACACAGGCCATAGGTGCCGGCGCCGAAGAGATTGGTCTGGGCGGTATCGGTGGAAGCATTCATATTATAGAAGCCATCGGTGTAGACGCCGCCGGCTTTGATGGCCCAGTAGGAAGTCAACATGTGGGCGCAGTTATCGCGGTCAGCAGTTTTCCAGTCGACGTAGTCGCCGCCGTATTTGAGATTGGTGGCCATCCAGCAGCGGCCGTCCGGCATGCGACGAACTTCGTAGGTTTTGCCGTCGCGATTATCGATGAGACAGACTTTCATGTCGGCGGTAATGGTGGCGTTGGTGGTGGTCGGGGACATGGTAGTGAGATCGGAGCAGCCGTGCCAGTTTTGCATGGTCAAAACATTGTTGGTGTGGACGCAACCGTAATCAACAATGGGGATACAACTGGCGCTGCCGGGATTGTAGACTTCGTCTGCGGCGCAGTCGGTGTGTTCACAAGTCCATTCGTACTCGTTGATATTATTGAAACACTTGACATATTTGCCCGCCAGCCAATTACCGTCCGGACAAGTAAAAGCGCTGGCGGACTCGAGTTTATCATCAGAGGTAACTTTGATATAACTACTCACAGCCGCACTATTGACTGGCAGTGTCTCTGCCCCGACTGTTCCTGGCGTCAGGATAAATGTGATAGCTAGCGCCCCAGCCGGGGCAATGGCGCGGATCATGGTTGCCTTTCCGCTACTTTATAACACTGCGCGGGACGCGCGGCGGGGAGGCAACTGCCGGTTGCAGACGGCAGGCGATATTTGCCTAAACTATGGCCAAGCCTTTGGGCCAGCCAGACCGCCGAGGTCTCGCTTGCACAACCAAAGTGAACAAAAGAAAGCAGTCTGAGGTATCTTGAGACCAAAGCGCACACTAACTTCTACACCCAGTAACGAGACTCCAACCAGTCTGGCTACTAAACCCAAAGCATATTGAGTAGGCATAAAAGTATCAAAAAGCGCCATGGACTAATTACCTTGCGCAGCGCGCATCGCGAGCGGCTCACGCCTCAGTTGCAAAACCTCCTTTCTTTTGTTCACGAGTATGATTGTGCATGCCTTAATTGTATCACACTTTAGCGGTGCGGGCGAGGGGAAACGATGGCTGGCTAAGAAAACGAGTTTTCCAGGCGGGAAAAATGGAAAATTACAGGGCAAGTGCAGAAGAAATGCATAAAAAGCTAATTGAGAGGGGGCATCAAGAATGTCAAACCTGCTCGCTGGGCAGAGTCACATCCGGCAGCGTGACGACCGCGCTTTCGCCGGCGTCGCCGTCTAAAGTGGCCGAGCCGGTGGCCGGGGTAGCGGGAGTCCAGTTGTCCAACAGCGGCAAATCGCGCGAGCGCAGCAGTGGCGAGACGTCTGACATCAGCCACAGCACCAGGGCAAAAATGACTACAGCTGTAGCAGTGATAGCGATGAAATATTTTTTCTCTGACGCACTCATAATCATTTTTTCCTGGTAAACCAATGTTTTTTGTCAAAAAGGATCAGCAGCGGCACGCTGGTGAAAGGCGAAGAGTAAGTTCCGAAAACCACGCCCAAAAGCAGTGCCAGGGCAAACTCGCGCAGGCTAGCCCCGCCTAGTAGCAGAAGTGAGGCAAGCATGAACACCACCGTGAGCGAGTTATTTAGCGAGCGGGAGAAAGTGGCGGTGACGGCCGCTTCACACAGTGAAGTCAGATCAACGCCAGGATGGATTTTGCGCAGCTCGCGCAAGCGATCGTAAATCACCACTGTATCATGGACGCTAAAAGAAATCGTGGTCAACATGGCCGTGACAAAAAGCGTGTCCACTTCCATCCCGTAGACCACGCCAAAAATGCTGAAAAGCCCGCAAATAATGGTGACATCGTGGACGACGCCCAGAAGAGCTCCGAGGCCGAAAGTGAGCTCGTGAAAGCGATAATACAAATACAAAACCAGGACCAGCGAGGCCAGTGCGATAGCGACGAAAGTTTTGACGATGAGTTCGCGGCCCAAGGTGGCGCCGACGGATTCAAAGCTGACTTGCTCCACCGGTAAATCGGTGCTTAGAGCCTCCAGCAGCTGGTTTTTGTCTTCGTTGGTGAGCGTGGCCGTGCGGATGATGGCTTGGCCTAAATCATTGCGCTTGACGGAAGACAAACTCATGTCGCGGCCAGCGTGGTCGCGGATATAGGTTTCGGTGAGCTCGCCGGCGCGACTGGCTTCCACGGTTTGAACGGTGACAATCGAACCGCCGGTGAAATCGATGCCGGGACGCAGACCATGGAGGCACAAACTGATGATCCCAGGCACCAAAAAGAGAGCGGAAATAACGAAATATAGCCAGTACCAGCGATAAAATCTCACGCTTGTCCTTTCTCCGGCGGGTCGTGCAAGAAAATCCGACATAGCGTCCGGGTGACGTAAATACCGGTAAAAAGCCCCACACTCACGCCCAAAAAGAGGGTGATACCAAAGCCGCGAATGAGGCCAGAACTGTTTAAAAATGACCAATCAAAGGGATTAATGAGAATCGCGGCGATCATGAGGCTGATGAAGTTGGCGTCTTTGATGCTGTCCATGGCCCGGCCGAAACTCAGTTCGCGCGCTTGCGAGACGGTGCGGCCGGCGCGGCGCTCTTCTTGGAAACGAGAGAAAACCAAAATATTACTATCCACGGCCATACCCATGGAAATCAGCAGAGCGGCAATAGCCGGTAGCGACAAAGTGATGCCCAAAAGTTTGTACAAAGCAATAATCAGGACACAATAAATGACCAAACCAGCGTCGGCGATGAGACCTTTGGCGCCGTAGTTGGCGACCATGAAAACGGCGATAAGCACCAGCCCGACGGCCCCGGCAAAAATACTGGCCCGGACGCTGTCTTCACCCAGGGAAGCGCCGACTTGGTTTTGAGAGACGATGGTGAGCGGTACCGGCAGGGCGCCGGAGTTGAGTTGGACGGCCAGAGCGCGGGCGGATTCGGGGGTGAAATCGCCAGATAACATGGCGTTGCCGTCCACGATGGCACTTTCGATCCGAGGCATGGTGACCGGCTGGTCATCGATGAAAATGGCGAGCACACCGCCGATATTTTGGCGGGTGATGTCGGCAAACAAACGGGTGCCTTCGTCGGTAAATTGCAAATTGACCACCGGCTGGCGAGTGGTGGGATTGATAGAGGCGGTGGCCCGTTTGAGCATGCTGCCTTCCAAGTCGGTTTTGTCAAAGGTGGCCAGCTGCATATAGTAGGCCAAAAGTTGGGTTTCAAGACTGTCGCCAGGCGTAGCTTCGTAAAGCTGGGCGGCTTTGGTGGCGTCTTGCAGGCGGAAATCCATGAGAGCGGTGGTGCCAATCAGAGACAGGGCGTCATCGACATTGGTTAGGCCCGGTAGCTCGACGATGAGACGGTAATCATCGCCACTGATGGCCGTCTGGATAATGGGCTCGGCCACGCCGTAGGCGTCTACCCGGCGGCGAACGATGTCGGTGACGCTAGTGAGCGCTTCGGCGCGATCATTGGCCCCAATTTGGCTCATGTCTGCCTGGAGGGTGAGTTGGACGCCGCCAGCCAGATCGAGACCTTGGCGTAGCGGGATGGCGAAATTGATATCATGGCCAAAGGCGCTGAAATTGAGACGGCTTTTATCAAAATTGAGACGAAAATCGCCCATTTGCCAGTAAAATTGGTTCGGCAGAGCGATGAAAAGCCCAAGGGTAAACAGAATGGTAATGATAGTGAAATGACGCACGAGGCGGCTGTTTTTCCACATGAGGGCGAGTATATCACAAAATTGATAGATTTTGAAGGGCAAAATTGGCGCAAAATCTGCCGGAATAATGATATAATGAGTGTATGAGACAATTTTGGGGCGTGTGCGCCATAATAGTGGCACTAGCGGGAGCGGCGAGAGTCGCGGCAATTGACCCGGTGGAAGAACTGCAGGGCCAAATTGACGAGCTGGAACATCTCAAACAGATGTCTCAGGACGCGACGGCCAATTTGGAAGGCGAAGTAAAAAGCTTGGTCAGCCGCATAAATTCTGCGCAAGCGCGAGTGGGGGCCATCAAAAAAGAAATGAGCGAGCTGGCTGAGAGCATCAGTGAGCGGGAAAGCGACCAAGATGAGCGCGAAGCCTTGCTAGCGCAAGTGGTGGCCCACGCTTACAAAGCCGGCCAGACGCAAGCGAGCCCGCTGGAGCTAATCCTCTCCCCCGCCAGTCAGTGGGAGGCAGCGCAAATTTATAGTTCGTACAAGAGTGCCCAACGAGAAAACCAGCAGCAAATCACGGATATCGCTGCGGAAATTGTCCAGTTGCGCGAAGATCGGGAAACTCTGTCTAGCACGCAAGCCAAATTGGTGACTTTGGAAAAACAATTGAGCGAGCAAGTGGCTTTTTTCCAAAAAGAAATCGAGGGAGCGAAGGCCTACCAGCAGGAACTATCGGGTAAAATTGCGGAACTTTCGGCCCAGCAGAAAGCGATCATCAATGCTCGCTCGGGGACGACGACCACGAGCGTGGGCGATGCGCCTTCGGCGGGCGATCCCAAGGCCTCCATCGAGTGGAAAGCCAATGCGCCGGGAGACAGCTTTGCGGTGTTTTCTTTTGGGGCGTACACGCACCGGCACGGGATGAGCCAGTACGGCGCTAAAGCCCGGGCGGAAGCCGGCCAAAGTGTGGAGGACATTTTGCGGGCGTATTACCCCGGCACTCATTTGGAAAAAAATTACGCCGAGATGGGCGAGATCGACGTCCAGGGCGTGGGGCGAATTTCGTTTGAAGACACATATTTGCAAAGTATTTACGAAATGCCGGCTTCGTGGCCGATTGAAGCGCAAAAGGCGCAAGCGATTGCGGCGCGGACGTATGCCATTCGCTACACGGGCAACGGCGGCAAGTCGATTTGCACCAGCGAAGCGTGCCAAGTGTACAAAAACGGCAAAAAGGGCGGCGACTGGGAGCGAGCGGTCAATGAGACGCGCGGTTGGGTGCTGGTTAATGACGCGGGCGAGCCGGTGTCCACCCAATACGCTAGCACGCACGGCGGCTACTCAACTGATAGCGGCTGGGACACGGACGGGGGCGGAAGCGATAATTGGACGCAGCGGGCGTGGGAGGCGAAGGCTGGCTCGCCGTGGTTTTATCGGGCGTGGTGGCGGGAGGGTTACTCGAATTCCTCCAGCACGTGCAACCGGGAGCATCCGTGGTTGAGTCAGCAAGAAATGTGTGATATTTTAAATGCTTACATCGTGCGGCAAAATCCGATGGGGGCGGACACGGGGCGGATCCAACCGGTGACGATTAACAGCTGTCACGTGGGGGGATCGGGCGGCAATCCGTACAGTATGGACGAGTTGCGCTCGTGGGCGGACAATAGCGGCGGAGCGGTGACACATATTAATAGTGTCACCACCAGCCACGGCGGCGACGGACAAACGGCCAGCGTCCGGTTTGAAACCAATCGGGGAACGATCACGCTGTCGGGGGCAGAGTTTAAGCAAATTTTCAATTTGCGCGCGCCGGGGTACTTGCGGATTCCGCAAAGTTCTTTTGCGAGTTTCAATATCGAACACAAACAGTAAAGCGCGACAACTGCCAAAATAGTCGTTAACGACTGTTTTGGCGAGAGAGGCAAATTGTTCACATTTTGTGTACAAATATAGACAAAATGTGAACAAAGTATCGATTTTTGCTTGATCGATCTTAGAGCAGATTTCGGCCAGTCATGGCAGATGGCTGCGGCAGGCCCATGAGATGCAGCATAGTGGGGGCGATATCGGCTAAAACGCCGGAAGGCAGAGTGCGGGACTGATTGAAAAATTGGGGACTGATAACGATAAACGGCACGGGATAAGTGGAATGTTCGGTGTCCATGTTGCCGGTGTTCATATCGATCATTTCTTCAACATTGCCGTGATCGGCAGTGACAATGAGATTGCCGCCTTTTTGGTAAACGGCGCGAGCAATGCGCCCCACACATTCGTCCACGACTTCGCAAGCGCGGATGCCGGCTTGCAAATTGCCGGTGTGACCGACCATATCGCCATTGGCCAAATTGATAACCATGACATCGTAGTCACTATTGGTGATGCGGTCGATGACTTCGTCGGTGATTTCCAGGGCCGACATTTCGGGGACTTGATCGTAGGAGCGTTCGCCTTTGGAGGGCAAAATTATACGGTCTTCACCGGGAAAAATAAATTCCTTTTGGCCGTTCATATAGTAGGTGACGAAACGTTCTTTTTCGGTTTCGGCCACGCGGAGTTGTTTGAGGCCGCGCTCGGCAAAAATGCGACAGAGGGGATATTTGACCGGCTGAGGGGGGAAGGCTTCGGCCACGGGCAAGTTGTCTTCGTAACGAGTCATGGTGACAAAAAACAGGTTGTGCAAGGTTTTTTTGCGGGTGAAAGCTTTGGTGGTGCGGCCTTGGTGCATATTGTTTTTTTCGTATTTTTCCATGTACGGGTCAAATTCTGCTTTTTGCTCGCTGCTGCCAAATTCCGGCAAGACGAAAGCGCGGGTGAGTTCGCGGGGACGGTCGATGCGATAGTTGGTGAAAATGACGGCGTCATTGTCATTGATGGTGGTAATGTGGCCGTTGGCGTCCAAAATATTGGTGGGCGTGACGAATTCGTCAGTGTTGCCGCGGTCGTGTTCGAGTTTGACGGCGGAGAGTGGGTCGTTGGCTTTTTCGCCGATGCCGGAAGTGAGACAATCGTAGGCTGCCTCGACCCGATCCCAGCGTAAATCGCGGTCCATGGCGTAAAAACGGCCCATGACGGAAGCGATTTCACCCAGGCCCACTTCGCGACATTTGGCTTGGACGCGCTTGATGATTTCCGGCGACTGATAGGGCGGCGAGTCGCGGCCGTCAGTGAACAGATGCAAAAAGAGGCGCGGGACGTGGGCGGCGGCGGCCATTTCGATGAGAGTGAGCATGTGATTTAAATTGGCGTGGACCCCGCCGCTGCCGGCCAGACCCATCAGATGCAGAGCGGAATTATTTTTTTTGGTGTGTTCGAAAGCGTCCAAAAAAACAGTGTTGCGAGCGAAAGAACCGTCGGCGATGGACATATTGACCCGGGGCAAATCTTGGTAGACGATGTTACCGGCGCCGATATTGACGTGTCCGGTTTCGCTGTTGCCGTCTTCGCCTTTGGGCAAGCCGACGGCTTCGCCGGAGGCGAGCAGTTGGGTGTGCGGAAACGAGAGCCAAAACAAGTCCAAGTTGGGCGTTTTGGCCAAGGAAATGGCGTTGCCGGCGTTGTTGGGGCCAATACCCCAGCCGTCTAAAATGAGCAAGACATTGGGCCGGCCGCCATGAAATTCTTGACGGGGGCTTTCGGGCGTGAAAGCTTTGCCAGAGAGCATCGGTTGGATAATGTGTTTGTTGGGTGTAATCATTTTAACCTTGATTGAGTTGCTGCAACTCGTGATAAATTTGCAACAAACGATTGTACTTAGCGATCCGCTCGCCGCGATTGGGGGGACCGAATTTAACAAATTCAGCGCCGATCCCGACACTCAAGTCAGCGAGCAGATCATCATTGGTTTCACCTTCGCGGGCGGCCACGACCACTTGCCAGTTGGCGGCGCGAGCGGTTTGGACGGCTTGAATGAGGGCGGTGATGGTGGGGACTTGGCCGGTTTTGACCAGCAGCGTATTGCCGATTTTTTCTTTGATAGCGGTGGTGACGTGTTTGGCGCTGGTGCGGGTGAGACTGTCGCAAACGATGCGGGCGGCTTTGTCGAATTCATTGGTAAAGCCTTTCCAGCCGGCGGCATCGCCGGAGCCAAACGGATCTTCAAAAGAATAGAGGGCGTACAATTTGTTGAGGTCTTGTAAATAATCAACCCATTGTTTGCCGGCGAGCGGTTCGGGGCGGTCTTTGATTTTGTAGCGGTTCAGGTTGTAAAAATTGTCGGCATCGAAATCGGCGCCGAAAAAGACATCGCGGCCGATGACCAAATTGACATTGCGGGCGGCTTCAGACATGAGATCGAAAGCATCGGTGTTTTTGTACAGATTAGGCGTGTAGCCACCGCAAGGACCGACTGAGTGAATGGCGCCTTTTTCTTTGAGCAAGTCGCCTAGGGCTTTGAAATGGGAGACGGCGATTTCCAATGAGCGCTGGAAAGACAGATGATTGGCGGGGATGAGTTGGAATTCTTGGAAATCGAGATTGTCCGTGCCGTGGCGGCCGCCGTCAATCATGCCGTACATGCAGGTGGGAATGGAAAGCAATTGGGTCAGATTGTAGCGCTTATATAAATAGTAGTAGGTGGGCCAGCCATAGGAGAGAGCGGCGGCTTTGAGGACCGCTTGGGAAACGACCATAGTGGTATTGGCGCCGATGTTTTCTAGAGTCTGGCTGGTATCCAGGGCGAGCAAGGCTTCGTCGATTTCTTCCTGGACCGTGGGGTTGCGGCCGGTGAGCGCTTGGGCGAGGCGAGTGTTGATAAGTTCGACGGCTTTGGACACGCCCAAACCTTTCATCCGATTGGGATCATCGTCGCGCAGTTCTTTGAAGTCGGTGCTTTTGGCGGGGTTGGCGGTAGAACAACTGGTGACCACGAAAATGCCGTTGTTGAGGGTGAGCGAACACTCGATGGTGGGGTAACCGCGGGAGTCCAAAATTTCGCGGGCCGTAAGATTGCTGATAGATAATGAATTGTTTAATGCAGTAACGATTGCCATAGGTATTCATCTTAGCATAAATGTACACATTTTGCAAGGGACAAAATAGTCGTTAACGACTAAATAGTCTTGAACGACTGTTGCCCAAACTGTCACGAACGGGCGCGCAAAATGTCGGCGGCCTGAGCGTAGGCGGCCACCGTTTGGCGAGTGGTCTCATTTAAATCAAAGCGGCGCAAGTTGGCCGGAATTTTGGCGCGCAAGCGATCAACTTTATTCGGGTGCGAGAGCAGATCGGCAATGGTGGCGGCGAGTTTGGTTTCATCGGTATCGCCCTGTAAAATCCCACCCTCCCCCACCACAAAAGGCAAGCCTTTTTGGGCGAAGGCCACCACCGGCAAGCCGCATTGCTGGGCTTCCAGACTCGTCATACCTTGGGTTTCGCTGCAAGAGGTGGTGACGAAAAATTGACCGACGTGATAATAGCCGTCGGCAATGACACGCTGGTGATTGATGTCACCGGTAAACATAATTTTGTCGGTCAAGCCCAAATCGGCGACCAGTTTTTTGACGTGGGCCAAAGCGGGCCCACCGCCGACGATGAGTAATTGGGCGCGCGGTTGGCGGGCGACCACTTGCTGCCAAACGCGCACCAGCGCGTCCAAGTTTTTTTCCGCGCTAACCCGGCCAACACTGACGACCACCGGCGCGTCGCCTAAATGGTAGCGCTCACGCAAGGCGGCAATTTTGTCCGGACTGACACGCGGACACTCTAGAGTGACACCATTGGGAATGGTAACAATCGGCTCGGCAAAAGCGCGCGCGCGCAGGTCGTCGGCGACGAATTGACTGGGAGCGATGGTAACTTGGGCACGGGCGTGAAAACTTCTGGCCAGATCCCAGCCCAACTCCTCCACCAGCTGGCTAGCGCGATCAATTTTGATGACTTGCAAATACGTCGGGTCCATGAAATAGGTGTGAAAGGTGGCGACGATGGGAAGGCGATGGAGCTTGGCATAAGACATGCCGGTGAGACTGACCGGCATGGGCGACATGACGTGGACGAGTTCGGGCGCGAATTTGTTGAGGGCGGCATGGAGGCGCGGCGACCAGGAAGCCAGACGCAGCTGCGGATAAAAACCCGCAGGAATCGACTCCAGCCACAGGATTTGGACCCCGGGGAGAGTGAAGTCCATTTGGGCGAAAGATTTGGGTTTGGGCGCGACGACTAAAACTTGATGGCCTTGGGCAGCTAAGGTGCGGGCCAGATTTTGAGTGGAGGTGGACATGCCATCGGATTTAGGATAAAAGGTGTCGGCGAAAAGGGCAATGTTCATAAGTCGTCTCCGGTGCTAATTTTAATTTGGCTCAGTTCGGCGGTGGTGGTCGCCTGGGCGGCGGTTTTGTCGGTGCGCCAGCGCAGCAAGCGAGGGAAGCGTAAACCGACGCCGCTGGTGTGCATTTTGGAGCGGCTGATTTCGTCGGCGGCGACTTCGGCGACGAGGTGGGGTTGCAACCACACATCGGGGGTGAGCAGCTTGTCCACGTGGTAGTCGGACGGACAAGTGGCACTAACGAGCGGGGCGGTTTGCTGACGCAAACCGCGCAGTTGCTCGTCGGTGAGGCCAGTGCCAATTTTACTGACGGTGTAAAACTCGCCGGTGGCATCATCACGCACGCCGGCTAAAAAAGCGCCGGTACCTAAATCGTGACGTTTGCCGCGGCCGTGATACAAACCCATGACCACAAGGTCCAGGGTGTCATTGAGTTTACCGCGGGTGCCTTCTTCTTCTTTGATTTTGACCCAGTTCCAACCTTTGCGACCGGACTGATAGCGAGTGTCCACACCTTTGACGACCATGCCTTCCAAACCGGCAGCTAATTGGGCGTGATGGAAATCGGTGAGGACTTGGGGGCTATCAGTAGTAATAAACTCGGGGCTTGCTCCGAGTTCGCAGCCAGATGTGGACGAGGGGAGGACAGAGGATAAAATTTGCTTGCGCTCACGCAGCGGCACACTTAATAAATCACGATTGTCCAGCAGCAACAAGTCGAAAATAAAAAATTTCATAGTGATTTGTTGGGCTTTGGCGGCGACGTCATGGATGCGGCGGCGAGTAATGGTGTCTTGGAAAGGTAACATGTGACCGGCGGCATCGAAACCAACCGTTTCGCTATCGAAAATCACATTGTCCACGGCCAAACTGGCAGCAAAGGCAGCCAATTCGGGAAACATAGCGGTGACGTTTTCCAGCGAGCGGGTGAAAGCGGCGTAGCGCAATTGGTCAGCTTCGTGCCAAACGTGAATTTGCAAGCGCATGCCATCGTATTTAGGTTCGGCGATGACGGTGTCCATTTTGTCAATGATGTCGGCGGTGGAATTGAGACGTTGACAGAGGGCGGGGATGAGGGGGATGCCGGCTTGGACAGTGTAGCTGGCACGCAGTTCGGCCAGGCGCTGGGCCGAGGGCAGATCACGGCGGGATAAATATTGGCGGGCGAGCAACCCTAAGTCGGCTTTCTTTTGCCAAATTTCTTCCAAGGCATCACTTTCGGATTTGTCACCGGTGAGCGCCCAGGAGAGGCTGTCTAAAATCGTCATGGCGGAAAAGCCGAGGCGGAGTTTGCCGATGACCATGCGGGTGATGATTTTGCTGCTGGTGGCATCCAGACTTTGGTACAAGCGGACGAGAGCGGCGATTTTTTGGGCGTGGGCGCCGTCGCCGGCAAGACGGGCGATGGCGACGAGTTGGTCGTAGACTTGGGTGAGGGTTAGTGGTGTCGCGGGCGCGAGCGAAAGTTGGCTGTGGATGTCACCGATGGCTGCGCCCCAATCGCCGTAGCGGCGGTAGATTTGGCGCACGGAGGTGGTGAGGCTGTCTTCATCAGGGACGCCGAATAAATCCACCGATAAACCGGCACTGGAGAGGCCGCCAGCTTGGGTGGCGAGACTGACGGCAGCGCGCTGGATCATTTTTTCGGATAGGCCGAAAACCAATTGCTCATAGGGCGGGCGAAGGCGGCCTTGGATGAGATTGGCCACGGGCCAGATTTCGTTGTCTGCCAGCTGAGGCCAGAGGGTGGCGAGCAGACGGGTGATAACCAGACGCTTGGATTCGGCTTCGATTTGGTCCAAAAGCTCGGCTAATTGTTTAAATTGCATAAGTTGACTTGATTGTATCACATCAGACGGCCAAATGCGCAGGCAAAAATGCCATTTTGTGATATAATAGTAGTATGAGGAAACCACGGAATAGCGTGTGGACTATTTTTGGCGACAAACACTGGCGCGAGCTGCTCAAGCATTTGGTCAAGCGGGAATTGACGCAGCGCTACAAGCAGTCGGTTTTGGGTTACTTTTGGGTCATTTTGGCGCCGGCGGCGCAAATGGCGGTGATGTCGGTGTTTTTGCAATATGTTTTTGCTCGGCCAACCAGTGGTGTCCCCTACCCGATCTATTTGTTTTGCGGACTTTTGGCGTGGAATTTGTTTGCGCAGAGTATGAGTTCGTGCACGAATGCATTGGTGATCAACAACGCACTTTTGAAAAAAATTTATTTTCCGCGGGAAATTTTGGTGGCCAGCACGATTGCGGCGAGGCTGGTGGATTTCGCTTTGTCGTCGCTGGTATTTGTGGCGATGATGCTGATCTATCAAATTCCGGTGACGTGGAATGTGTGGTGGTTTATCCCGATTATGTTGATTCAAATTATTTTTATGTACGGTTTGGGACTATTGCTGGCAGCGGCGAATTTGTTTTATCGGGATATTCAATTTTTGTGGAATTTGGTGGTTTTGCTGTGGATGTATTGCACGCCAGTGATGTACAGCAGCGAAAATTTCCCGGCGAAGGTAGCGTGGGTTTTTAAAGTCAATCCGATGGCGGTGTTTGTCAACGCCTACCGGCAGGTGATTTTGGGCGGGGGCGCGCCGAATTTAGCTAGTTTGGCGATTGCACTGGTGCTGGCACTGGGCTTGCTGTGGGTAAGTTTTGGTTTGTTTAAAAAGTACGAGGGAAAGTTTGCCGATGTCTAAAGACGTGATCGTGGCCGAGCAAGTGGGCAAACTGTTTTCGCGGCAAAAACAGCGAACGCTGAAAGAATTGTTGCCGGCTTTTGTCACGGGCGGTAAACAAAATATTCGCCACACTTTTTGGGCGTTGCAAGACGTGAATTTTCGGCTGCCGGAGGGCAAAAGTTTGGGGATCATTGGCCCCAATGGCTCGGGCAAGTCGACTCTGATGAAATTGATTGCGGGGATTAGCGATTTGACCACCGGGAAAATTTCGGTGCACGGGCAGATTGCGCCGTTGATTGAGTTGGGAGCAGGATTTCATCCGGAGTTGACGGGGCGGGAAAATATTTATTTAAATAGTATCATTTTGGGCGACAGCGAGGCGGACGTGGACGAAAAAATCGAAGAGATCATTGATTTTAGCGAAATTCGGGAATTCATTGATGAACCGGTGAAACATTATTCTTCCGGGATGTACTCGCGACTGGCTTTTGCGGTTGCTATCCACGCCCGATTTAGTGTGCTTTTGGCTGACGAGATTTTGAGCGTGGGCGACGCGGCTTTTCGTGCCAAATGCATGGCGCGGATGCACGAGTTTAAAGACATGGGCAAAACGATCGTGCTGGTGTCGCATTCGGCGGCGCAGGTGACGGAAGTGTGCGAGTTGGCGCTTTATATCAATCACGGGCGGCAAGTGGCTTTCGGGCCGGCGGCGGAGGTGACGGCGCAATATTTGGCGGAGGTGGGGCTGGCGAGCAAGCCGGTGAAACGATAGCTCCCCGCATTGCCACATCTTGCTGCGAGTTCGCAGCCAGATGTGGCGGCAGTGGGATGCGGGACAGTTTTTTGCCGGTGAGAGCGATGGGTTTGTGTGATATAATACGAGC
>JAFRKU010000045.1 GCA_017431585.1 bacterium
CATCGAGTCTTTGCGCGATATGCCGCATTATCAACTGGTGGAGCCGCCACGATTACGCCCGCCCTATCCGTCACCGTATCCTCGCCGTCACCCGCACTAGTGTCCGCTGCCTACGGCTCGGCCACGCTCGCATCCGCTCAGGCAGCAGCCGCTGCCAGAACTGCCCACCATAAAGTACCGCCAGCACCACCACCAGGCTGCGCCCTTCGTCAACCAGGTAGTAGGCGACATAATTTTTAATCGTATACCGGCGCAAACCCGCTTCTCGAAACGGTGACTCATCGATGATTTGGTGGTGCGGATTGACACACAGATGCTTGATCTCGTCTCGCAAATGGATCACAAAACGCCGCGCCTGCGCATACGAACCTGTTTTCTCGGTCAAATATCCCACAATCTCAGCCAAATCTTGTTTTGTCGAGTCCGTCCAGTGTAAACGATACGTTTTCATGCTTGATGGTATCCGTATTTAGCGTCCATTTCGGCCAGTAGCTCATCAAACACCTCATCCGCCGGTCGCACTCGCCCTGCCAGATAATCTTCATACCCCGCCATCACGTGTGCCACCAATTCCTCGCGTGACATCCGGGTGGTATCGATACTCTCTGGCACACTAATTTGTGCCTGGCCATAAGACAACCGCACCCGTTCGGCGCGTGATAAAGGACGATCAAGGCTAGCAGTCTGTGACATAATGCCTCATTATACCATGCCGCCAGGCTGGCTGTCAAGCGCTCAAAGTTCATTTGGGCACTCCAGGCGAAAATTGGGTCTTGACAAAAGTGGTGATTTGTGGTAAAATAGCCGTATAAGTTAAAAAATAAATGTATGTTAGTGGGAACGTTTTACCATACTCTCGAGGCGAAAGGGCGCTTTAGCTTGCCTAAAACTTTTCGCGCCGAGGCCACCAGCTGGGTCCTCACCTCCGGCCTGGATGGCTGCATTTTTATTTTTAAACAAGAGGAATTCGATGTCCAGGCGGCGAAACTGGCCGAGATGTCGTACCTCAAGGCGGATCACCGGGCTTTAATCCGCCATTTCGCTGCCAGCGCCAGCATCCAGGCACCCGACGAACAAGGCCGGCTCCTGATACCGGAAAATTTGCAAAAAATGGCTGGCTTGAGTAAAAACTTGTGATTGTGGGGGCACTCAATCACTTGGAAGTGTGGGATCAGGAGCGCTACCACGCGCACTTGGACGCGAGCGAGAAATCGATTGAGCAAATTGCGGAAAATTTAGGAGAATAAAAGTGCACGAAACGGTGTTTTTACAATCAGCGGTCGATTGGCTTCAAATTGAGCCAGGGTGCACTTATCTGGACGCAACCTTTGGCGAAGGCGGACACAGCCGCGAGATGATCAGCCGCGGTGCCAGGGTGATCGCGATGGACTATGACTCGCATTTTTTTGAGGCGGGCCGGCAAAATTGTGCCGAGCTGATCGGTGACGGACGCTTGCGGTTGCTGTGTGCCAACTTTGCCCAATTGGATCAGTTGCCGGAGGTGCGCGCCGCCGAGATCAGCGGGGTGATTTTCGATTTGGGGACCAATAGCGATCAGCTGATGGACGGGAGCCGAGGTTTGAGTGTGTATGACGATGGCCCGCTGGATATGCGACTGGACGAGAGCCTGGCGGTGACGGCGCACGATGTACTGATGGCTTTAAGCGAGCGGGAGCTGGCGGATGTTTTTGCCCGTTTGGGTGGGGAGAGAGAGGCTAAAGCAATTGCTCGCGCCATTGTCCGTGAGCGGAAAAAACGCGGCTTGGAAGCGTTTTTAACCAGCGGCGAGCTGGTGGCGACGATTGAAAAAACCAAACGGGAGCGGACGCGGCTGCATCCAGCCACCAAAGTTTTTCAAGCTTTGCGGATGGTGGTTAATGACGAGCGCGCCAATTTAATCAATGGTTTGCAAGCGGCGTGGCAAGTGCTGGCGCCGGGCGGCCGGCTGGTGGCGATCGCTTTTCACGAAGGCGAAGACGGCTTGGTGAAAGATTTTATGAAAAAACAGGCGGCGGACGGAACAGGGGAAATCCTGACACGTCACCCTGTGGTGCCAGACGAGCGGGAAGCGCAAAACCATCGCGCTCGCTCGGCGAAAATGCGAGTGATACAAAAGAAAGGAAAACAATGTTGAAACGATTAGTGGCCAATGTGTACTGGTTGGTGACGCTGATGCTGGTGGCGCAAGCGATCGGGGTGGTGGTGGGGAGTAATGTGGCGGTTTCGGACGTGAAAGCCGTGCAAGCCATGAGCGACGACAACAGCGCGCTGAAGGACGAAATTCGCGATTTACGGGCCAATTTGGACATGTTGCAATCGGCTTCACAGTTTGACAAGACGGGCACGGTGGGTCAGTATGATTTAAGCGAATTTGAAAGCATTGACACGCAAGTAGCGGTGGGGCCGACGCTGGCCAGTTTGTAAACTATGACAGGCCGCTCCTCTCGCTCAGCCTCGGTAACGTCTGATACTCGGGCGCAAGTGGGTGCCAGGCGGTCGCGGTGGTTGCTGCTGGCGGGCATGGCGGCTTTTGGCATTTTGCTAGCCCGGTTTTTTTATTTACAAGTGATGATGGGCGATTATTACCAGGCGAAAGCGGAGCGCCAATACCAAAATGTGGACGTCAACCGGGGCGATCGGGGCCAGATTTACACCAGCGACGAGAAAGTTTTGGTTTCCAACCAGCGGATTTTTGAGGTTTATTACGCCACCAATCAGGTGACGGACGCTGACTATTTTTACGATCAAGTGGCGCCGATTATCGCTGCTGACCCGGAGGCGAGTGCTTCACTGAAAACGAAAGACGAATTCAAGGCCAAAATGGCGGCGGGCGACCACAAGCCGTTGTGGCCGATGTTGGCCAAAAAGGTCAGCGCGGCGACGAAAGCGAAGCTGGAGGCCTTGCACGAAAAAGAAAGTCAGCAAAAGTTGCAAGGCTTGCATTTTGAAGGCCAAATTCGCCGCTTCTATCCGGAAGGCGACATGGCGGCGCACGTGCTGGGTTTTTATTCCAGCAGCGAAAACATGGGCAAGTACGGCATCGAAGGCGGCTTGGACAAGGAACTGGCGGGTAAAACGGCGGCCTCGCTGGATGACTTGTCAATGTGGAGCTCGGGGGCGGCTCTTTCGGACAATTTGCTGGCGCAAAACTTGGACGGGCGAGACATTTATTTAACGATTAATCGCGATTTACAATCGCTGGCCCAAGACGCGCTGGCCGAAGGGATGCAACGGTTTGGGGCGGCGCGCGGGGAAATAATTATCACCAATCCGCACACGGACGAAGTGCTGGCTCTGGCGACCGCGCCGACGTATGAGCCGCAACACTACACGGATTACGATACGTCGCTGTATAAAAATCCGTCGGCGGCCGACTTGTATGAGCCGGGTTCGACTTTTAAGGTGCTGACGGTGGCAGCGGGCGTGGACGCGGGCGTGATCGGACCGGACACCAAATGTACCAGTTGCGCTGGGCCCCGCTCGGTGGGCGGCTACACGATTAACACCTGGGACGGGGTGCATTATCCGAATACGACGATGACGGAAGCTTTGGAAAAATCCAATAACGTGGCGATGATTTTTATTACTGATTTGCTGGGGGCCAATCGGTTTCGCGAGTATTTGCGCCGATTTGGCATTGGCCAGAAATTGGACAGCGAAATTGAAGACGATGTACGGGCGAATTTTCCGGAAGTGTGGGGGCCGGTGGAAGTGGCCACGCGGTCTTTTGGTCAGGGCATTAGTGTGAGCAGTTTGCAACTGGTGCGGGCGGTGGGGGCGATTGCCAATGGCGGCAAACTGATGCAGCTGCATTTTGTCAAGCGCGCTTACGATAAAGCCACCGAGACGTATTATGACACGCGACCGGAAGTACTGGGAGAAGTGATCAGCGAGCAATCGGCTAAAATAGTGGCAGAGATGATGCAAGCTTCCGCGCAGCACGGCGAGGCCCAATTTATTTACAAAAATACCGATATGATCGCGGGCAAAACGGGGACGGCGCAAATTCCCGACTACGAAAACGGCGGCTACGAAGAAGACGCAACCATCGCCAGTTTTATCGGCTTTGCTCCGTACGACGATCCGCAATTTTTGATGCTGGTGAAATTCGAGCGGCCGACATCGTCACCATGGGCGGCGGAAACGGCGGCGGTGTTGTGGAAAGAATTGGCAGAAAAATTGTTTGTGATTTTCGGCATTTCGTAAATTCCGCCTCATTTGGAAAAATTGTCTATTGATCGATCAAGGTAAATTTGATAGTTTGTACACATTTTGTCTATATTTGTACACAAAATGTGTACAATTTGCTTCGGGGTCAAAATTGACTTAAATGTAGACAAAATGTGATCAAATGGTTACTGAGTGGCGCCCAGCAACGCTTGCGAGCGGTAGCCGTCCACAAACAAAAGTTGGCCGTCGGTGGTGATGTAGCTGGTGAAAACCGTATCGGTGTTGGCAAACTTGACGGTGAAACTGAGGACGCCGGATTCTTGGACTGGTTGACTGACGCTTTCCACTTGCATGCCGCCGCCGAGCAAGTTGGTGAGGGCGTGTAACATGGCTTGATCGGGCACACCTTCGTGGCGGTTGCCTAAAAGTTCGGCGGTGGTGTAGACGTTGTTGGGGAAAAAGAGTTGGCCGTCGGGTGTGAGGTAGGCAGTGAAAATGTCATTGAGATCCGTGAATTTGATGGTGAATTCGTAAACGCCGGAGCGCTCGGTGAGCGGGCCGATGTGCTCGATGGTTAAGCCGTTGCTAGTGGCGGCGACAAGGTTTTGAGCCAGTTGCTGCAAACCGGAGATGGGCGTCAGGCTGGCGTCGGTGGTGGCCAGATTGATGGGCACGGTTTCCATGTTGATAACCAAGGGGGCGGGCTCGCCGGTGGTGATTAAACTGTCATCGGTGGCGACCGGCGGTTCAATTTGGGCGACTTGGGTGCGGACGAAATTGGTCACAAGCCAAGTCAGACCGGCGACGCCGACGGCCAAAACGATAAAGCCCATAGCCAGCATAGTTTTATTGAGCCGGCGTTTGGCAGGTCCGGTGACATGAGAGCGGGTAGGAGCGGCGGCTTTTTTGGCTGTGGGGCGGGTTTTTTTGGGTGGGGTGGTGCGAGTAGCAACAGTTTTTTGGCTCGCGGCCGCACGGGTGCGAGAGCGGGTCGCTGCCGACTTGGTGACTTTGGTTGCGGCAGCGCGCGTGGTTTTTTTAGTTTGAGTGCGAGTGGTTGTTTTCTTTTTTGCCATGCTGTTATTATAGCACATTGGTGACGATGATGCAAGCGATTGTAGACAAAGTTTACTCGGTGCGCAGGGCTTCGATGGGTGGCAGTTTGGCGGCTTTGCGGGCGGGATAGATGCCGAAAATCAGACCGATGGCAGTGGAGATACCGATGGACAAGATCACGCTGCTCCAACTGACGACGGCCCTGGCGTCATTGCTCATTTGGGTCATGATAAACGAATATGCAGTGCAGCCGCCCAGGCCAATGAGCAAACCGATGATGCCGCCTAAACAAGTGATAAGGACGGCTTCAAATAAAAATTGAGCGATGAGAGTAATTTGGCGGGCGCCCAAGGCTTTGCGCAAACCGATTTCGCGGGTGCGCTCCATGACGGACATGAGCATAACGTTCATGATACCAATGCCGCCGACCACCAGCGAAATGCCGGCAATGCCGGACAAAAGCATAGTCATGGTGCCGGTGACGGCCGTGAGGACTTCCAGTAAATCGGTGGCGGCAAAAATGGTGAAGTCGGCGTCGGCGACGTCGGTGAGATTGTGGCGGGCGAGCATGGTGTAACCGATGATAGATTTGGCGGTGGTGGCTTGAGCAGCGTCGGTGAGCAAAAAACTAATCGAGCCGAGGCTGCTGGAACCCGTCAAGCTGTTTTGCATGGCAGACAAAGGCACGACGGCGAAAGAGTCGGGATCGGAAAAGCTCATGCCAGAAGAACTTTCGCTGGCAAAAACGGCCACGATAGTAAAAGGAATGGTGCCGACATTGAGACGCTGACCGATGGCAGCGCTGGCCGAGCCGTAAATATCTTTGGCCACGGCTTGACCGACGGCAATAACGCGATTACCAGTAGCGAAGTCATCGTCGTCAAAAAAGTTACCCAATTCGACCGTTTTACCTTCGACGGTGAGATAACCGGCGGTCACACCCGTCACCGACACGCTCTCAACGCTTTCGCTGCCGGCGGCCAAAGTGTAGCTGCCTTGTGTTTGGGCGCAATAAGCACTAAAGACACCAGCGTAATCATTGGCTAAAATGGCGTCGAGGTCTTTGAGAGTGAGCGGTTTTTCCCGGCTCATATTGATCAGATTGATAGTGCTGGTACCCAAGCCGCCCACTTCGGAGGTAATGGAATCTTGCGCCCCTTGGCCGATGCCCATCATGACGATGACGGAGGCGATACCGATGACGATGCCTAGCACCGAGAGAAAAGTTCGGCCTTTGTTTTGCCATAAACTCGAGAGGGCTTCGCGGAAAATTTCAAGCGCAATCATAATGAACATTCCTATTGGCCGGGCCGTCGCTGGTAATCACCCCATCGCGCAGCACGATGGTGCGGTCTGAATACGAAGCTACCGCTGGTTCGTGGGTGATAATGATAATCGTTTTGCCTTGGTCGCGATTGAGGGAAGTGAGGAAACGCAAGACTTCATCGGTTTGATCGGTGGGCAAATTACCAGTGGGTTCGTCGGCCAAAATAATGGCCGGATCCATCATCAGCGAGCGGGCGATGGCGACGCGTTGCTGTTGACCACCGGAAAGTTGGCTGGCGCGGTGGTGAGCGCGGTTTTCCAATTTGACGAGTTTGATAAGCTCAGTGGCTTTTTGGTGGCGCAGCGTCATGGGCAAATGGCCATACATGCCCGGGAGCATGACGTTTTCCAAAACGGTTTTGTGGGCGAGCAAATTGAAAGCTTGGAAAATGAAACCGATTTTGCGGGAGCGAACGCCGGCTAGCTCGTCTTCACTTAAATCTTTGGTGTTGACACCGTCTAAAATGTAGTCGCCGCTGGTGGCGGTATCCAGCGCACCCAAAATGTGCATAGTGGTGGATTTGCCTGACCCCGAAGGGCCCATGATGGAGACAAATTCGCCCTCGTGGATTTGGAAATTGAGGCCTTTGAGCACCAGGGTGTCGCCCGCTCCGGAGTGATACGTTTTGACCAAATCCTTGACTTCAATGACAATTTTGTCAGAAATCTTCGGTGGTTTTTCTTCTGGTTTATCAATATTATTTGCCATTTTGTACAAATTTTGTCTATTATTGATCACATTTTGTGAACATTAGTTACGGGGGCCACCGCCACCTGGTCCGCCGCCACCGCTAAAGCCACCCATCCCCCGCCCCATGCGGCTGGCGTCTTCTTCAAATTCCGGCAGCGAGAAAACGATTTGTTCGCCTTCGCTTAAGCCGGAGAGGACTTCCGTTTGGTTGCCGCTGGCGATGCCGATGGTAATTTCGCGCTGGGTTTGCTGGCCGTCTGCGGTCTGGACGGTGACGCTGCTGTGGCCTTGGAGAGTGGTGATGGCCAGGGTGGGGACAGTGAGCGCACCCTGGTGGCGACTGACGAGAATTTCGCCGTCCACTGATAAATTCGGTAACAAGGCGCTCAAGTCGGCGCGGGCGCTAGCAGTGGCGTCGCCGGCGTCATCAAAGCGGGCGATGACTTGGTAGGTGGTGACACTATTACTGGTGGTGCCGTAGCGATCGACACTGACGATTTTACCTTGGTAGCTGGCGGGCAAATTGGTGCCGGAAATGGTGACCGGTTGGTCGAGGGCGAGCCGGCGGATGTCGCTGGCGCCGACGTTAAAGACGGCCAGGACTTGGTCGGAACTTTTGATGGTGGCCAGCCGCGCCGAAAGGCTGACGCCGGAGCCGGAAGAGTTGACGCTACCGAAACTCATGCCTTCCACGGCGGTGATGTTTTCGACCGTACCGCTGGCTGGCGCGTAGACAATGGCACCGGTGTTGCGATAGTTGGTGTAGGCGGAATTGACGTTGGCTTGCGCTTGGACGATGACTTGTTGCTGATTTTTGTACGAGCCTTCGGCGGCGAGCCAATCGGCCCATTGCATAATCCAGTCGGGGTTTTCGTGGGCCAAATTTTCTTTGTCGGCGTGGTCAATGAAATATTGATTGGTTTTAAAAAGAGTGACTTGTAAACTGTTGAGTTGGTTTTGGGCCGACTCTAAATTGTTTTTGGCGGATAAATAGCTGGAATACGCCGACTGATTATTTTGTTTACCCTCAGGGGTGAGCTCCAGCTCAAACATTTTGTCGCCTTCGCGGACCGTTTGACCCTCGGTGACATAAACGCCGGTAATGTGGCCGATAGCTTGGGTTTGGACTTGGGTATAATTGGAAGAAGAAATAGTGCCAGTGACTTCCACGATTTCACGCAAGTCCCGACGCTCCACTGACACCAAACTAATGGCCGGCTGGTCGGTAGCTGATTTATCAGTCGCTGGCGTGAGCCAATGATAAATTAACACCACTAACACAACTATTATAATAGTCGTCCAAATTTTGTGGCGCTTCATCCACGTCACTGGTAGCCATTTAGTAATTTTGCTTTTGATATCCGTAATTTTCATATGTTTTGTTTTCTATGTGGGTTAGCGTATCACATCAATGTTAAAAAATTGTTAAAAAAACGTTAAAAAATGGTAAAAATGTGTCATTTTGGGTGATTTTGGGGTCTAATGTTAAAAAATCGTTAAAAAATTGGCTCCAATGTTAAAAAATGGTTAAAGTTTACCGCTGAGCTGAAAAGTGGTCGCAGAGGGTGCCCCGGAAATTAAACTGAGTTGTAAATGCAAATCGTGACTGATATCTTGAGCGATACTCAGGCCCAAACCGCTGCCTGTTTGCGCCTGGACACGCGAATCGGTGGCGCGATAGAAGCGCTGAAAAATTTGTGTGCGATCACGCTCATCAATACCCACGCCTTCGTTGATAATTTGGAGGCGCCAGCGGCGAGCGTGATAAGTGAGATCGGCTAGGACAGTGGTGCCAGGTTGGGCATATTTGCCGGCATTATCCAGCAAAATACCGATCAAGACGGTGAGCTGATCACTATCGGTGCGCACCGGCAAGCGAAAGGGACCATTGTAGACATACTCAATTTTCGCGTCGCGATAAGTTTTTTGGTAGCGGCGGAGATTTTTTTTGATTAATTCGGGTAAATTGACATGCTGGGAGCGGCGGGGCAGATTGGTAAGGCGATTGATAGTGAGCAGTTTTTCCACCATGGTTTGCATGTGAGTGGTTTCGTCGCGAATGACCGTGAGACTTTCGGTACAGGCGGAAGACAATTTTTCGCTGGCGAGCAAATTGAGTTCGGTTTTGATGGTGGTGATGGGCGTTTTGAGTTCGTGTGAGGCGTTGGCCAAAAAATCTTGCTGGGCAGCGGCGGCGGTGCGAGCCGGGCGCAGCAGGGCGCCGATGGCAAAATAGCCGATGATAGTCCCCAGTGACCAAGTCACCAAACCAAAAAGCGTTAAATGCGACCAAACTTGGCGGTCGAATTTAGCCCAGGAAGAAGCCATCGGCTGGGACCAGTCGAAACCGGCCGGCGGACAGTCGGCGCGCTGCCACGGTGGAGCCGGTTTAGCGGCGGCATCGGGATTATCCGCGAGATTGGGAGCGGCGGGAGGAACAGAGGCAACAGGCGAGAGTTCTTCGCGCAGTTCCATTTGGAGGCCAGTTTTGGCGCGGTGATGAGTGCGCAGAAATAGACCAGTATATAATAGTATAATCAATCCCAGGCTGGCGGAAAAAATGGCCGTGAGATACCATTGCAGCTGAGCGAAACGACGCTGCTGACTGGTGAGACCAGGAGTCATGATTTCTCCTCTCCGAGGCGGTAGCCGCGAGTTTTAAGCGTCTGGATCAAGGGTTTTTCTTGGGGGAAATCTTTGTCAATTTTGCGGCGCAAAAAACACATGTAGGTATCCACGACCCGATCGTAAACTTCAGTTTCATTTTGCCAGACATGAGTGAGCAATTCTGATTTGGTCACCACCCAGTGGGCTTTACTCATTAAATAGTAGAGGACTTGGAATTCTTTTTTGGACAAGGTGACCTGGCTGCCGGCGCGAGTGACCCGACCGGAGACGGGATCAAGAGTGAGGTTTTCCACTTGCAACAGGGGCGTTTTTTGGTCGGATTGGCGGCGCAAGAGGACTTGGACGCGGGCGAGCAGTTCTTCGACTTCGAAAGGTTTGCTCAAGTAATCGTCTGCCCCCGAGCGTAAACCGGCCACAATTTGAGGCGTAGCGGCCCGAGCAGTGAGCACCAAAATAGGCGTGGTGATACCAGCGCGGCGCAAGCGAGCAATGACTTCCAGGCCGTCGACTTTGGGCAGCGTCAGGTCCAAAATGATGAGATCGTGATACTGGCCGTCGATTAAATCCAAGGCTTCTTGGCCGTCGAAAGCTTGATCCACGGCAAAACCGGCGCGCTGCAAAATTTTGCTCAGCGAGCGATTGAGCGGGATTTTGTCTTCCACGATCATGATGCGCATACTCTGTATTATACTCCCGAATGTTAAAAAATCGTCAAACAAATGCCACCTTTGTCCCTCTTGACGAAAAAGCGGGCTTGTGATATAATAGTGAGCGCGAAAGGAGGCCACACAAAATGGCACAAGATACACAAACCAACAGCGATCAACCGCAAACGATGGCGGATTTGTTAGCGAAAAACAATGTAAAAATCGTTTCCCCGAAAGTGGACTCGACAGTGGAAGGCGTGATCGTCGCCAAAACACCTAAATCGGTGGTGATTGATATCAACGCCAAAACCGAAGGGGTGATCATTGGCAAAGAATATGACATCGCCCGCGATTATATCGCCGGGCTGGAAGTCGGTCAGCGCATCAGCGTCACGGTGGCGAACAACGAAAGCAGCAAAAATCAAATTTTGTTATCATTGCGCCAGGCGGCCAACAAGCAAAAATGGGATTACTTTTACAAGGCTTTGGAATCCGGCGAGACGGTGGAGGTCAAAGGCATTGAAACCAATAAAGGCGGTTTGATCGTGTTGATCAACGGGATCCGCGGTTTCATTCCCTCCAGCCAATTTGGCAAACTTTATTTGGGTCGACTGTCTAAATTGCGCGGCGAGATGATCAAAGTCAAAACCATCGAAGTCGATCATGAGAAAAATCGCTTGATTTTTAGCGAAAAATATGTGTCTGAAGCCAAAGAATTGTCGGCGCGCAATGAAGCGTTGCAAAAAGTGCAACCAGGCGACGTGTACGAAGGTGTGGTTTCTGGCGTGATGCCTTTTGGCGTGTTTGTGACCGCCGAGGTGCCGGTCAATGACAAAGGCGAAATCGGCTTGATCGAAGGTTTGGTGCACATTAGCGAAATTTCGTGGGAAAAAGTGGTGCATCCGGCCAGCCAATTTAAACTGGGCGATCGCGTCAAAGTCAAAGTCATTGACTCGGATCCGGACAATGAAAAGTTGAATTTGTCCATCAAACAGCTGACCGACGATCCGTGGCTGTCCATCGAGCAGCGCTATCCGGTGGGGACGGTGGTGTCCGGGGTGGTGTCGCGCGTGGAATCTTTTGGCGCTTTCATCAACGTGGAACCAGGCGTGGACGGTTTGATTCACAACAGCAAACTAGACAATGACCAGAAATTGCGCCGCGGCGAGACCATCAGCGTCAACGTGGAAAGCATCGACAAGGAAGCCAAACGGATGAGTTTGAGCCTGGTGACCAACGAAATTCCGGTCAACTATAAATAAAGGAGTGAACTTATGTCCAAGCAAAGAATGATTATTACCGACGACCAAGTGCTGATTGACACCGAACTTTTGTTCGGGATGATTCGCTCGGCGGGTGGCAACTGGCAGCAGGTGGAAAAGCAAATTGAAGCCTTGTTGCATAGCGCCCAAACGGTCACGGAGACCAAAACGGAAGCTCCGGCGGCGGCGTAAATTGTACACAGAAATTTGACAATTGCCCCTTATTATGATATAATAAGGGGCATAATCTATAGGAAAGAGGTAGATATGAAGACCGAAAGGTCGACGTTACCGGTCATTACGACCGGCGACGAGGGCGTGCAATTAAACGCAGGGCGGCGGTTTGCGCTAGCTGGGGCGGGAGTGGGCCTGGCGCATGCCGAGGAAGCCATGGACATTATCGAGCGCGAGAGCGGGCAAACAGTGACGCTGGTCAGCGGCGAGCAAGATGATTTTTTGGCAGCTCAGCTGGCCAACCCTAATCAGCATGAATACGAAGCGGTGACGCGGACGTGGGCCCAAGAGCGGGGGCGTGCTTACGCCGGACAGCTGCTTTTTGGCGACCCGCGGGAGTTGAGCGCGGGTGTGCGGGGACATTTGGTGCGACCGGCCGGTGTCCACGTGGCGGAGCAAATAGTGCTGACGATTGGCGGGGGTGAGAGTCAGTTTAGTTTGCGCTCGGTGGTGATTAGTGCCGACTTTGCCAGCGCGCTGGCAAAAGACAAGTTGGCCGAGATTATCGGAACGCAAATTAATTTTTATCGTCAGCTACTGGGGCAGGAGTTGTCGGTGGTGATCGATGATCAAGGTGGCTGGCCGGCAGCGATCGTGGCGGCCAATCGGGCGGCAGTACAAAGTATCCTATAAGTCGCGCGCGCCGCACGTGGAGCGCGATTTTCGCCTGGAACGCCGCACGTGGAGCAATATTATAGGATACTTTAGCCGACACGAATCAGATAGCCAAAATGCTTTGATAAATGATATTTTGGGCCAGTATTTTTTACACTTGGCCGCGGATAATCATGGCATCGATGACTTTTTTGACGGCGATGAGATAGGCGGCTTGACGGAGGCTATCGGCGGGACGCCGCTGGTGCATGGCCCAAACGTCGGCGAAGCTGCGCTCCATTAAGGGCGTGAGTTTGCCCAGCACCGTGTCATAGCTCCAAGTGTCGCCGGAGAGATTTTGCACCCACTCGAAATACGAGGTGGTGACACCGCCAGCATTGTCCAAGATATCCGGCATCACCATTTTGCCTTGGGAGACCAAGTATTTTTCGGCGTCCGGGGTGGTGGGACCATTGGCCATTTCAAAAATCAGCGGGGCTTTGATGGTATGCGCGTTGTCGGTGGTGATGGCGTTTTCTAAGGCGGCAGGCACGAGGACATTGACATCCAGCGACAAAATGTCGGCGGCGGGCAAAATTTCGCCGTTGACTTTGCCGGCGGAGTGGGCTTCATTGAAGCGGCGGTACTGGCGTTTGGCGGCGGCGGCTTCATCGATGTCTAGACCGTGACTATTATAAAGAGTGTGGCGAGAGTCGGAGACGGCCACGACTTTGAAACCCAGACGAGCGGCGTGACGGGCGAACCAGGCGCCGACATTGCCAAAGCCTTGCACGGCGATGGCGGTGTCAGCAATCTTCATTTTTTGGGCGCGAGCCAAAGCCGCCAGGACGGTAGCCCCGCCCAAACCGGTGGCCTCTTCTCTACCCTGGCTACCGCCGAAAATCAGCGGCTTACCGGTGAAGGTGGCAGCGTAATTTTGCGTCAGGTCGTCGGCGTGCAGACGGATGAGCTCGTCGGCCATCCAGGCCATGATTTGACCGTTGGTATTGACATCCGGCGCGGGCACGTCTTGCCACGGGCCGATGTAGGGCGCAAAAGCGCGGGTCCAGGCGCGCGAGAGAGCTTGGAGTTCCCGGGGCGAAAGCTCGTGGGGATCGACGGCGATACCGCCTTTGGCGCCGCCGTAGGGCAAGTTGGTGATGGCGCATTTCCAGGTCATCCACATAGAAAGGGCTTTGACTTCGGACTCACTAACTTGCGGATGGAAACGCAGGCCGCCTTTGTACGGACCGCGGGCGGCGTTGTGTTGGAAACGGTAGGCATCGAAGGTCTTTGGATGGCCGTCGTCCATGGTAAGCGTCAACTTTTTGGTATACAGGTGGTCGTGAGTGGCGAGTCGAGCGGCGGCGGCTTGAAGTTGGCTTTCGTCTTCATATTGATCGGCCAGGGCCGCGACGGCGTCGCGCAATTGCTGGCAAGCGGCGGCGTAGGGATCATTGGTGAGCTGTTTTTTTGACATAGTACTTTCTAACTAATTGCGGCCATTATACACCCGCGGCGGGGCATTTATTGGCGCGTTTTTTGCGGGAATTAGTGGACGGCGAGTCGACGATCTGTCCAGACACGGCCGAAATAGCGATACCAAGCGGCGAGATTAAAACCACACGCGCTGGGCAAACGGCGACAATCGCTGGCAAAATAGACGGATGTATCCAGTAAAGTATCGCCTCGAGCGTTGGTGCACGTGACACGGACGGTGCCTGGTGTGTCGCTGGTGAAATCCAGATACGTCAGTTCTTGGCTGCCAACAAATGAGGTTTGATCGATGGCGGGCGCGGTGGTGCACTGGTAATCGATGGGGACAATGGGAAAATTTTGAGCGTCGCGGGCGGCTAAAATGAGGCGAACGGGGTTGCGACCGGCGCCGGCGAAGCGATTGTGGACGGTGATAGCGCTAGTGGTGGCCTCTGGCATACCTGGGGCGATTTCCGGGAGTAAGACGGCACGATAGGCAGCGCGGGCTGAAGCAAGCAAGTCGGGAAAAGTTTGATGCACTAGTTGAAATTGGCCGTCGGCCGTTGGTTGCCAAACCCGCGTGACTGGATAGAAAGCTGGCTGATCAATGATTTGGGTCCAATTACCAAACTCTGACGGCTGATGCGAACTGAAGATATCGGTGGCAGTAAAAGTCAGTTGCACCGGCTCGCCAGCGACAGTGTGATAAGCAAAAGTCAGTGTATCGTCGCTGAAAGTCAGTTGAGGGTGGTCTGCTTGGCTAATGGCCGGCAAACGGAAGCCACGTAACTCATGGACATCGCCGACGCGCGCCAATAAAGGCCTAAGTTGACAACGGCGCCACCAGCCCCAACCAGTACAAGTGGTGATTTGATGAAGCGAGGCGTCCAGAGCGGGCGGGACGATTTGGTAGAGCCCGCCTCGGGCTTGATGGTCATTGTAATAGTCGGACCAAGCGGGGTCGTAAAAGCGGAGGTCGCTGATAAAAAGTCGCTCACCTGTGGCGCGCAAGCGGAGGCGATAGGCGGACGTCTGGATCCACCAGGCTTGGTCGGTGGGATCGCGAGTGATGAGATTGTGACCGGCGTAGACGCCAACGGCACTGGCGCGAGAGGCTTGAGATAAAAGCGTTGGTATATCAATGATTTGCCAGTCAGTGCTATTAGCGACATCAGTGGCTAAAGCGTCGAGTTGAGCAACGTAGGCGGTTTGATAGATGTCACTCATACTGTTTTCCAGACCGACGACGGCCCAACCGCGCTGGCCGCCCGGTTGGGACATGGCCTGGCGGATCAAGGGGATGAAGTAATTATCCAGTGTCCGGTTGTCTAGGGCGTAATCATTGGCTTGACTGGTGAAAGACGAGGTGGTGTCGCCATAGTTGGCGAGCGGATCGGTGGTGGTATGTTTGATGACGAGCAAATCGTCTGGATTGCCACTCGGCTGTAAGTACCAGTTATCTTGGGCAAAGTATGGATAATGGACGGGCGCGCCGTCATTGGTGTAACTATCAGTGCCCGACTGCTCGCGAACACTCATCCAAATTTGCAAGCCCTGGGCGCGCAGGGTGCCCAAACTCGCGCTGTCTATCCCCCACGCCCCAGCGATAACAGGATTTGTACGAAATACAGATTTAAATTGATTTATCAATGTTTCTATGATTGCATTTCTTTCGGTCGGGGTGTAGCCGACGAGCAAGGCATATTGGGCTTGGTGCCAATTATCTGAGGTGCCGCGATAGTCCACGCCGGCGGCGGCAGCCAACTCAGGTGTGACTTCCACCCAGAGACCGGGAGTAAAACGGCCGGTGTCGTGAGTGCGCCACCAGGAGACAAATTCTTCATTGACCAGGGCGTCATAGCGCCACAAAAAGACGGCGGGAAATTGGTGGGCGTTGAGAGCGGTGACTTGCGTCTCCAAGGCGGACAGAGAGCCGACATCGCAACATTCGCGGCCGCGGACTTGATTGAGCAAGAATATATCGCCCGCTGCCAGGCTGGGACTGACGGCCGCCCACCAAATGAGACTAGAAAAGAGTAAACACCGTCCCCAACTCACCATATTGCCTCCCGCCAGACGCGAAAGCACCAACAGCACAAAAATATTGATGCTTCCACTAAAACTATGACAGCGCCGGTGCTGGCATTCAGGATAAATGAAAGCACCAGCCCCAAGAAAATGCTCAAAAGATTAAACAGGATGCTCCAAAGCTGAATCTGGCCGTAGGAGCGGCTAATTTGCAAACCGCTGGCGGCGGGAAAGATGAGTAAACTGCCGATAAGCATGACGCCGAGTAAGCGCATACCGATGACGATGAGCAAGCCGGTGCAAATGGCAGTCAAGGCCTGGTAGCGGCGGACGCTCAACCCGGCAGCGGCGGCAAAATCGCGATCTAGCGTGAGGGTAAACAGTGGCCGACGATACCAGAGAAGCAGCAGCAGCATGACGGCGCAAACCAGCAGCGACAAGATCACGTCTGACGGAGTCAGACTGAGCAAACTGCCGAACAAAAAGTTGCAAGTGTCCACGCTGAGCCCGGAGGTGAGCGAGGTGACGGCCACGCCGGTGGCCAAGGCGGTGGCGGAAATGAGGGCTACGGCGGTGTCGGGGTGGAGACGGGAGTGTTCGTTTAAATGAAGCAGCCAGAGGCTACCGACGGCCACGGCCGGCAGCGCCAGCCAGAGAGGTTGAGCCAGGCCGCAAGCGACAGCGAGGGTGACTACGCCGAAGCCGAGATGACTGAGACCGTCGGTGAGCATGCTATCGTGGCGCAACACCAGCGGTAAACCCAAAAGCGCCGCCAAGATACCCACCGCCGCGCCCACCAGCAGCGCTCGCGACATAAAGCCGTAGGCAAACATGACAGACAAGCTTAGCATGGCTCCTTTCGCGCTGATGGGCGAAATTTATCCTGTGTACCGGCAAAATTAAGCCGGCCGTCAACCAATTGGATGACGTAGTCGCATTGGTCCAGCATCTGAGGCCAGTCGTGGGTGACCATCAGCACCGATAAACCGACGTGGCGGCGCAATTGGCGCAGCAGGGCGTAAATATCGTGGGCGACGCGCGGATCCAGGCCAGTGGTGGGCTCATCCAGGACCAAAAGCTCCTGAGTGGCACACAAGGCGCGGGCTAAAAGGACGCGCTGTTGCTGGCCGGCGGACAAAGCAGACCAGGGACGACGGGCAAGTTGGTCCAGGCGGAGCTTGCGCATCAGGGCATCGGCTTGAGCAAAGGAAGTTTTGGCAGTAGAGAACCGAAACTTAGGCAAGGTAATCACCCCCGAGCGGACAATTTGGGTGACATTGGCAGGAAAATGCGGATCAATGGCTTTATTTTGCGATAGATAGCCGACGGCGGCGGGGCGGACAATGGTGCCAGTATAGGGTTGCAAACCTAAAATACACTTGACCAGAGTGCTTTTACCCGAGCCATTTTCGCCAATGATGGCGGTGAGACTGCCGCTGGGGATAGTCAGGCTCAGGTCATGGAGCACCTGCGGGCCACCAGGGTAACGGCTGGAGACGTGATCGAGGGTGACAACCGGGGAGTTTACCACAAGGCGGCCTCCAAAACAGGGTAATTGCGCGTCATCAGGCTCACCCAAGTCTCGCCGGCGGCAAAATCGGCGGGCGAGATGGTGTGCAAACTTTGGAGTTGGAGCGCCTGGGCACCGGTTTCGGCCGCGAGCGTGCGAGCCAGCTGGCCATCGCTGGTTTCCAGATATAAAACCACGGGGATATGCTCTTTGACCAGGCGGTCATGCAAACGAGCCATGGTGGCAGCCGAGGGGGTAATTTCGCCGCTGCAGCCGGGAAAAGCGGCACTAGCGCGCAGGCCAAATTCATCGAGAAAATATTGCCAGGGCATACGGTCGGCAAACACCAGGCGGTCGCGGACGCGGGCATTGGCAATCTCGTGTAAATGGTAGTCGACTTGGCCAATTTGGGCCAGATAAAGATTGGCATTGCCTAAATATTGTGCGACGTAGGTGGGATCGAGAGCAGAGAGAGTGTCGCACAATTTTGGACTAAAACCATGACCATGGCGGGCGACGTCCAGATATGCTCTTCGAAATTATTCTCTGGTTCGTCAGAGTCGGCTTCTGCTTGAGCATCATCAACACTCATTTCTTCTTGGACAGCCACTAGATCGCTCAGCCGGAGAGTCTGGCCCGGGCGGTCCAGAGTGGGCAAAAGCTGTTCGAGCCAGGATTCCATCTGGCCACCATTGTAAACAAGCAAATCGCAATTAGTCAAGGCAATGATGTCGCCAGGTGTGGGATCATAGGAGTGGCTATCGACGCCTGGTGGGACGAGTAATTGTAAAGAAATTCCCGGTACATCGCCAATAATAGCCCGCAAAAAGTCGTAGGCGGCAAAATTGGAAGCCACCAGGGAAAGCCTGGTAGTGGCGGGAGACGCGGGGGCGGGCACCAAAGGTGTCGCGCTCGAGCGTCCCAGGCGAAAAAGGGCCCACCAACCGCCAATAATCACGACTAACACCAGCAAGAGAGTGCCCAGAGACCGCCAAATTTTGTGCATATGGGCAATTATACCACACGGCGGGGCGACAGTTGCTAGCAAATTGATATAATTGCTGCTAATTTTGGCGGAATTTGTGGTATAATACGGCCTATGGCAAATGAGCAAACCGAAAAACAAGTGACAAAAAAACCGGTGCGACGGCGTAAAACGACGACTCGGCGCACTCGCATTAGCCCAGCCAGAGTGGCCAGCCAGAAAACAAAAGAGACAAAAAGTGAACAAACTGAAAAAAAACACCGAAAAATGACTAAAACCACGGAGCACGTTTTTCTGAATGAAAACGGGGAAGAATACAAAGTGGTGGAAGTGCAATTTGATTTGAAGGCCATTTTTAAAAACGTCTTGCTGGTGGCTTTGCTGGCGGTGTTTTTGGTGCCGACTTTGGCTTCGATGTGGGGCAAGCAAGTCAAACAATTGTCGCTTTCGGACTTCGCGCGCGATTTACAGGCGGGGAAAATTGAGAAAATTGCTCTGGCGGGCGACGAATTCCGCTTGGATTATTATGACGATCGCGCGCCGGATGAAACGCCGACTCGTTATCTGGTGCGCAAAGAAGCGGGCGTAACGTCTCTGGACTTTTTGCAAGCGGCGGGGGTGAACTTGGCGGAGACAGACGTTCAAATTGAGGACTTGTCTTTTGGCCAGATGTTTTGGGAAGCGACGCTGAGTTTGCTGCCACTTTTGGGGATGGGGGTATTCTTGCTATGGATGATGCATGCCGTGCGAGCCAGCGGGGCGGATATGTTCGGTATTTCGCGCTCGCGAGCCAAAGTTTTTGTCAAGGGCAAGCAAAATGTGAAGTTTGCGGACGTGGGCGGCATGGAAGAGGCCAAAAAGGAACTGGAAGAAATCGTAGATTTCTTGAAAAATCCGGAAAAATATCAAAAGGTGGGGGCGCGCACGCCCAAGGGCGTGTTGCTGGTGGGTCCGGCGGGCACGGGTAAAACTTTGCTGGCGCGGGCGGTAGCCGGCGAGGCCGATGTACAATTTTTGTCGGTGGCCGGCAGCGAGTTTATGGAGATGCTGGTGGGTGTGGGAGCCTCGCGGGTGCGCGATTTATTCGAGCAAGCCAAAAAGTCGGCGCCGGCGATTATTTTCATTGATGAAATTGATGCCATTGGTCGGATGCGCTCGGGGATGGGCCTGGGCGGTGGCCACGATGAGCGCGAGCAGACGCTAAATCAAATTTTGGTGGAAATGGACGGGTTTACGCCCAATGACAATGTGATCGTGATTGCGGCGACCAATCGGGGCGACATGTTGGATCCGGCGCTGGTACGCCCGGGACGATTTGACAGACGGGTGCAAGTGAGTTTGCCGGATTTAGCAGAGCGCAAGTACATTTTACAAATTCATCGCCAGGCGAAGCCGGTGGATCCAAAAGTCGACTGGGACGAAGTGGCGCGACTGACGACGGGTTTTTCGGGGGCGGACATTGAAAACATGCTCAACGAAGCGGCGATTGCGATTGTGCGCGACGGTCGAGTGGCGATCACGATGAGCGATTTGAACGAAGCTTCAATCAAGGTGAAATTGGGACCGAGCAAGAAACGACTAGCCGACGAATACGAGCGTCAGATGACAGCGTATCACGAAGTGGGCCACGCGATTTGTGCGCACGTCCTACCTCACGCCGACGGCGTGTCGCGGATTTCGATTATTTCGCGCGGAGGCGCTTTGGGTTACACCATCACGCCGCCCAATCAGGATCGGATGCAGTTGACCCGTTCGCAAGTGCTAGACGAAATGAGTGTGATGTTGGGCGGGCGCGTGGCGGAAGAGCTGGTTTTTGGCGAGCTGACGGCGGGGGCAAGCAATGATATTGCGCGGGCGACCAAAATTGCCCGACAAATGGTGACCGAATGGGGTATGAGCAGCTTGGGGCCAGTGTACATGGCGCCGCTTTATGAAGACATGGACTACAGTCACGTGTTTGACGAACCGGATCATATTTCGCCGGAGTTGGCGGCCAAAGTGGATGCGGAAGTGCAAAAAATTATGGCAGGCGCTTACAAGCAAACCAAAAAAGTGCTGACGAAATATCGGAACAAATTGAAAACGATTGCCGGCGTTTTGTTGGACAAAGAAACCTTGGAAGGTGGGGAGTTTACACAACTGATGGGAGAAGAGAAAGCCCGGCCCCACACCCATGTTTGAGGAAAATGAACCCAAGCCAAAATTTTTAATTGTCGATGGCCACGCGCTGGTTTATCGGGCGTATCACGCTTTTCCGCAACTGCTGGACAAAAACGATCAACCGGCGGGGGCGGTGTACGGGTTTTTGCGGATTCTGCTATCGGTGTTGCGCGACGTGACACCGGCGTGCTGGCTGATAGCTTTTGATGACCCAGCACCGACGAAGCGGCGACTGAAGTATGATTTTTACAAAGCCAATCGGCCGGAAATGCCGGAAGACTTGCGGCCGCAAGTGGAGACAGTGAAAAAGGCGGTGGCGCAAATGGGCGCGCCGGTGAAGCAAATGCCCGGCATTGAAGCCGACGATATCATTGGCACGCTCTCGCGCCAAGTGTGCGAGGCCGGCCAATACGACGTGTTGATTTTGACCGGGGATAAAGATAGTTTTCAATTGGTCAACGATTGTATCCATGTGCTCTCGCCCAATAGCACGCGCGACCGAGCGGCCAAAGTCCGCCAGCCATTGATCGAATACAATCCGGCGCTGGTGGAGCAAAAAATGCAGATTCCGCCCGCTTTGATTGTGGATTTTAAAGCGCTAGCGGGGGACGCGAGCGACAATATTCCGGGCGTGACGGGGATCGGGGCGAAAACGGCGGTGGCGCTGCTGCGGCAGTTTGGGAGTTTGGACGGAATTTACCAAGCGATTGATAATGACAGTGTGGCCGACGTGCGCGCCAGCGTGGTGGCAAAATTAATAAATTTCCGGGAGCAAGCGTATGTCAGTCAAGAGCTGGCGCGCATCGATACGCACGTGGGCGAAGTACAATTTGACGAAGCAGCGTGTCGGGTGAGTGATTACAATAAGCCGGCGATGGTGGAGTTGCTGGAGCAACACGGTTTCAATTCGCTGATTAAATTGCTACCGGACGATGAGTTTGAAAGCGGTTTGCAAGAGGCGTTGTTTTGAGAAAGCTTAAAAAGCAAACCCGGGAGTAGCTCCCGGGTTTGGGGTTTTCCAGGCGGAAATTGGTTTACAACCCGGGAGTTACTCCCGGGTTTGGGGTAAAGTCGGGAGTTGCTCCCGGGTTGGGGGGGGGCGTAATTTGTGCGCCTCGCACGCTAGTGCTGTCGCGTCGCTACGCTCGTCTGTTTCAAACCAGCGCAAAATATTTGTTCGGAGCTCAGAGAGTCCTGTGAGTCTTGTGACCGCCTTAAAGCGGCGGTCACAATAGTCTGCGGAACTCGCTCTGGTTCGAACAAATATTTTGCTAACTGGTCTGAAACATAGGCACACTGATTTAGTAGTCAGCGAGGCAACGGATAGAAAAACCCGCAAATCTATTGCTATCTACAGCGGGGTTAACTAGATCAGCTTGAGCTTGCAACCCGTACGAATAAGTTGTAGCATATGTAGCTGTGTTAGATGTGGAAGACCAAATGTGAATACGAGTGCCGAGGAAATCAACTGTACTATTGTGACCTCGGATAATGCCACTGATACAACGGTTTCCTGAGGCGCAGTAATTGCCGCCAAAAAAGAAGGTAGTATTGGTACCTGTGGCGTCAGAGAGAGCCTTTAATTCTCCGCTAGAACCACCTGTAGGTACATGCCAACCAGTGGGGCAAATACCTTGCACACCCTCTGGACCAGCGTAGGCAACGCCATAATAGGTATCGGCACGTTGCATGGCGGCCTGCCAATCGTAAAGATAGCCTTCGTAATTACTGCCAGGTGAATAAGCGACACCGTAAAGACCAACACCTAAGATATTGATGGCATTGGGGTGGTCGTATGAATATGTTTTAAAATCGGCGGCGGACGAGACAGTGCCGTAAGCGAGGTTTTGCGCCATCCAACAATGACCGTCAGCATATTTGCGCACGGCGTACGATTTACCGTCGCGCTCGTCAATCATGGTGCCTAAATCCGTGTAGCCATCCAGAGTGGGTGTGGCCGCGGCGGCGCACATGGCTGGGGTGAAAGATTGGAGCGTTTGGACGCGAGTGATGCGGGCGTAGCCGGAGCCGGTTTTGCTACAGTCGGCGGTGGCGGTGGAGTTGACACAGGTGTTACTGATAGTATAGGTGCC
>JAFRKU010000046.1 GCA_017431585.1 bacterium
CAATGAACGGCAATAATCTTAACCATTGTGTGACCGCTACGAATGAGATTTATTGTCGGATTAACCAGGGTAGATATGAGGGCCGACCCGTTCGTTGTCTCGTCGACTACTAAAAGTGTCGTTAACGACACTTTTTATTTTTTCAATTTGTACACTTGCAGCGTTGGTGACTCCGTTGCCGGCCGTGGCCACTGCTCAATTAATTCCAAACGAGTGTCTACCACTTCCAATCGGTGCGAATTGACGACCAAAAAAGTTTGCGGATACTGCGCGATGACGTCTTGCCACTCTTCAAAGTTATCATCTTTCACCGGCCAACCAACGCCTTCGATGCGCACCCGGTTGCGGCTGTCGCGACCGTAAAAATATATTTGCAAACCGTCCGGCAGTGTCCCAATGTGGCCTTCCGTCAGCACCAGCGCCGACTGCGTGGCGGTCAGTTGCTCCAACAAGTCCACTGCCGGCTCAATTCCGTACCCCGCCGACCACTCCGCGCGCAACTGCATGTCGTCCGCTCTCGCCAGCGGCACCGTGTCGGGCGCGACCACCAGCCAGCCAGCGTATCCCATGTGCGCCACCAGCAGTCCCGCGGCTACCAACGTCTTGGCGCGCTTCGCGCGCCAACTCGCCATCCCTAAAACCAGCGACATCACGATCAGCGGCAGCAGCGGCAACAAGTAGCGCGGATACACCACCTTGCCCAGACACCAAATCGGCGCACCCAAACACAGTGCACTCATCAGCAGCAAACCGGGCACTCGCTGACCACGCCGCCACGCCCCGACTGCCGCCCCGATGCTCACGCACATACTGACGCCCCCGATATACCAGCCGAGCGTGGTCGCAAAAAACTTTGAGTTATCCAGTAATATGCGCCCCGGTTGGCGGATAGCGTCACCCAGCGAATACAGGAAGTCGCTACCGCGGGCGAAAATTTGACTAAAAGCTGGCGCCCACTTCAGCGTCGCAAACATGATGAGTGCCACCGCACAGGCGACGGCCAGCGGCCAGAGCAATTGCCACATTTGTTGCCAGCGCGCCCGCCCGCTTTCCCGCCGCTGCCACCAGTACAGCGGGAGACTAACGAGCATCGGTACGATCATCAGACAAGAAAACTTCGTCCACATACCCAGCCCGAAAGCGCCGCCGGCCAGCACTGCCCACCCGAAACTTGCTTTCGGGTGGCGCGCGCAGCCGGCGGCCAGACTCCGCTGCGCCGCGTAAAACGTCGCCAGCGTCCACAACGCCACGCCGGTATCCATCAGCGCCAGCCGATTATTCACCAGCAAGCCCGGACAAAAACATACTAAAGCCCCCGTCCACCAGGACACGGCGGCTCGCTTGTCCCACAAGCGCACCGTCGCGATCGTCAGCGCGATCAGCAACCCGCTTGTCAGCACCGCCACTAGTCGCCCCGCCACCAGCGGATCACTCAACACCGTCAAAAACGGTATCATGCCCCAAATATGCAGTGGTGTCTTGCCGTCATTGAGCGCATAAAAACCAAACCGTCCCCAATCGGACATCGCCAGTTGCGCCCAGTAAATATAAATGGCTTCATCGGCAAAAACCGGCAGCCGCGTCAAAAACGGTAAACGCACCGCCACGCCCACCACCGCCCACCCGGCAGCGATCGCACCCGCCGGCCACTGACTAATTTTTTGCTTGAGATCCTGCCACATATTTTTGATAAATCATTCTTCCTACTATTATAATAGTATACACCACCGCCGGCCCCCAACTAATCAGTTGTTGCCACCCCAGCGTCGCGCTGTCGTAACCATTAAGCCACAAATACGGCCCGTACCGATACAAACTACTCGCCGTCAAAATGATCAGCAGCGCCCGGACATATCGGCTGCGACAAAGCGGCGCGAAAGTCAGCGCCCACACCAAATACCACGGATGAAACAATTGTGACCGCGCCGTCATCAGCGGCAATACCATCATGACGGCACTCCCATCGCCTACATATTTTTTAAGCCTCTCGCACCATTGCGGCCACCACGCTGCACCCCACGCCACTATCATCACTGGCAACAGCGCCAACGTGGCAAATTTGATACTCAGCGACAATATATATAAAAGTACACTCGTCGTCACGCTGACAAATCGATTTTTCGCACTTGGGAGCCAGGCTAAAACGAAGCTTAGCAACGCCGGCAGCATCATCCATAAATCATTGTGTCCATTGCCCAAAATTTCTATCAGTACCAAAGGATTTAACGCTAGCCACCAGCCATAATCCGCCACCTTACTTTGGCGGCGAGCCGCCAGCCGCCGATACACCGCCAGCATTCCGGCCCACAAGCCCACGTTAATCAATTTGTGCGCCAGCCAACTCAAGCTAAATTTCACCCCCGTCGCCCACACCGGCAACAGCGACAGCAACGTAAAGCCGTAACCGTAAGGCGCGGCGGTGTGGACATTATGCATAAACCGCACCCAGTCGTCGCCCGCGAAATCCAGTGCCACTTGCACATGCGGATTAGCATGATACACCAGTACCATTTTGGCATTGAATAAATAATTAAACACGTCGTAAGACAAAGCATTATACGAGCACACAAAAGGCACTGCCAAAATTATCACCGTCGTCCAAAATTGTTTGGCGCTGGCGAATTTTATGGTGCGCGCCATCGCCAGCCACAGACCCAAAAGCAGTGTGATTAAAATCACATATATACTCGTCACCAACATGCGATCACTATAAAAATTGTCCCACAAAAAATTTTGCGCTTGCCAATAAAGTTTATTCGTTGACAACACCAAACCGGGCGCACACGAAATCCACGACCACGCCGCATACAAGCAGCCGACGAGAAAAAAACTTACCAACAAAATTTTTTGTCTCATGATTTATATTTGCCAGTCCAAGACGCCCATCTGATCCGAATAATGTCGCGCAACATCCGCAAACTATCTTTCACCGGCGCCACTCGCTGACTGGGGCGATGCTGCCACAACACCGGAATTTCCGCAATACTCATTTTTTTCAAACGTGCCAAATACAAAACTTCCACGTCAAAAGCCCCAGTGAAAGCATCCTTTTTGGCCGCGCGCTCACCGGCGTACACATGCAACCGCGGGAAAATCGCGCGCGTCGCTTTCGCCGAAAACAATTTGAAACCGCACTGGCTATCCTTAATGCCCGGCAAGACGATAATTTGTGTCAGCACATTAAAACCCCAACCCATAATATGCCGGTATATCGGCTCTTTTTCTCGTTTAGCCCCTTGCGCCCCTCGCGAGCCGATCACAATCTGATGATCTTTAGTGGACGGAAACAATTTTTCCACTTCGCACAAAGGTGTTGATTGGTCAAAGTCGCTAAACAGTCGCCACGCTCCGCGAGCCGCTAGCATCCCGGCGCTCACTGTCGGGCCCTTGCCTGCGTGACCATTGGCTATCACTCGCGCGTACTGATGTTCGTCGGCAAACTTTTGCAAAATTTCCCGCGTCTTGTCCGTGCTGCCATCGTCCACAAAAATCACTTCGTAAGTGTAATCGCAAGTTTGCAAATAACCGTCAATTTTTTCCAGCACGCCCCGTTTGATATTCTCCGTTTCGTTGTAAGCGGGGATCACCACCGATAAAAAAATTTCGTCGTTGCTTTTGTTGCTCATTGTCCTGAATGTTCCCAATGATAAATTTTCACATTTTGTCCCGGCAAAGTCAAAGTCTCGCTCTTCCTCTCTTCCGGATAAGTAATAATTTCAAAAATCGGCGTGCCATAAAAATCCGTGTCGCCCATTTCATCAATGATAAACAAATGTTGCGCTTTGTCGCTCTCGCTACTGTCCAGCAAACGTGACCGCTTCGTGCTCAGCAAATAGCGATAATTTTGCGCCGCATAATCGCGCGACTCACCCACCGCCACCAAGTTGTAGGTTTCGCCCGCCGGCAAATGCTCAATTATTTTGTCCACCACTGCTTGCTGATGAGCGATGCTCATCGGATTGTCGCGATACAAAGTCGGTCGCCAATTGCCAGCTACAAACAGTAGCATAAACGCCCCGGTGATATACGCCCACCATTGTTTGTTCCACGCTAGCACGTCGCCCCACCACCAGCACCACACCGGGATCAAATATAAAATGTAATGATTAAAAAGTGAATGTTGGTAAAACGCCAAAATGATCACTGACAACATCACCGTTGTCACTAAAATATTCCGCGCCGGGCTGAAACGCAGCTTCTGTCGCTCCCAACTCAGAGCCAGGCTAAATACCACAATTGCCGCTCCTAAAATCACCCGCGGATAATAGATATCCAAAGTCGGCCACATCAAAGTTGTGGCCACGTGTCCCACTCGTCCCCACACATTTTTAGCGGCACTCATCAAAGTGGTGGCTACGCTCGCGTCAGCGGCCACGAAACTTTCTTCTTGCACAAAGACGTGACTTAAAGCGCTGATATTAAACCAACCGTGTTTCCAGTCAAAAAGCACCAGCGGCACAAATGTTACCGCCAAAACTCCGATCCCCATCAGCGTTTGTCGCCAAAAATCCGTCCGCGTATACCATCGTTTTTCTCCACGGTGCGTCCAAATTTGCGCCAGCCACACTAAACCGGCGACCGCCACCGGAATCAAATTGACATAATGCAACTGCAACAACAGTCCCATCAGCAAACCGTTGACCCACCAGTAACGCGGGTTTTCCCACGCCCGACACAAAAAATAATACAGCAGCAGTGCGCCGATAATCGTCAAATTCGGATTCCAACTAAAACGCGAGTATTCCACCGCGATGCTGGACAAACTCAGCAACACGCTGGCAATCGCCGCCGCCCGATGACCCACCATTTTTTGCCCCAAAGCATACATCAAAACAATCGCGATACAATTGACAATTGCCACCCCGATCACCGGTCCCATCGGACTCGGATAAGACACCAGCAACCACGGCAACATGAAATAATAATAAAAAGGACCCAAATACATATTGCCTACGCTCGTCACTGGCCCCACAAAAACCAAGTCTCCGTGGCGAAAAATGTCCGCCACCACCATCGCGTCGCGGCCTTGATCCGACAAAAACATAGCCTGCTCAATTTTGTCAAAGCGCAACACCGCCCCCACCACTAACGCCGCCACCACCATACCAACTTCCAGCCGATGATACTTCCACTCGTCAGCTAGTGCCTTTTTGCACTTTTCAAAAATACTGGTAAACCAACTATTTTTTGACATATTGATCACTTTTTGTCTGTTTTCCAAATTAACTTATTGTAGACAAAGTAATTGACAAACATAGCAAATGCAATGCCTGCGATTTGATAAATTATTTCCACGTCGCCCGTGCCCCAGGTACGCACGCCCAACCACATAATCAGCATTTGCACCACCACTGACCCCGCCGAAGTCAGATTGAATTGCAAAAACTTAGGCAAAATTTGGCGCGGCTCTAGCTTGTGATCAGCAAATGTCCACGTGTTGCTAATGGTAAAATTGGAAACAATCGCGCACTCAATCGCTAGCAAATTGGCGATGTAAACTTGCGACTCACTGGGCAAAACGGTGTGACGAAGCAAAGCGTGCACCCCAAATTGTACCAGTGTGCCGATCACTCCCGTGACGGCAAATTTGAAAAACCGCCACGCCAAAATTTCCTGCAAGCGCGCTTGAAAAATATACAGCAAAGTATTTTTGATGTATTCGCTGCCCAATTTCGATTGGCCAATTTTGCGGTCGGTAAAATGAATCGGCACTTCTGTGATTTTAAACCTGCGTCGCGCCGCTTTATGTAGCAAACCAATCTGCCACGTGTAACCAGAAAAACGCTCGTTTTCCATCTCACCGATGATGCTTTCGTACACATTTTTGCCGATCGCCCGATAACCGCTGGTCCAATCGCCAATCCGAAAATCGGTGAGCACCACCATGATCACCCAGTTGCCCACAATGGAATAAAACTTGCGGATCAATGGCCAATTGGGATCAATGCTCCCGCCGTGGCGATATCGTCCGCCGATGACGAAGTCATAGCCTTCGCTCAATTTGGCAAAAAACTCGGGCAGCTTAGCTGGATCATGTGATCCGTCGGCGTCAAATTCGAAAATATAATCGGCGTCCAAACGATCGAAAGCCTCGTGCATGCCTTTTAGATACGCTCCACCTAAACCAGCTTTTTCCGGATTGATCAACAAATGCAGCCGCTGACCGTATTCCTTTTGCATCTTTTGTACCTGCTGGTACGTTTTGTCCGGCGAAGTGTCGTCCACGACTAAAACTTCCACCTTGTAATCGGTGACATCAGCTACCGCCGCAAAAATTTGCGGCACAATTTTGGCAATGTTTTCTTTTTCGTTATACGTCGGAATAATGATTATCGCTTTTTTTGTCATAGTTTAAAAATCCGACATCTGCGCTTGTCCCTGCAAAATCGCCATTTCCGCCTCGACCATAATTTTCACTAATTGCTCAAAAGTCACCGTCGGTTGCCAGTGCAAAACTTTTTTGGCTTTGCTATAATCGCCAATGAGCAAATCAACTTCTGCCGGCCGATCGAAAGCCGCATTGTGACAAAAATGTTTTTCCCAGTCACTAATTCCCACGTGTTCAAAAGCCAGTTGTAAAAATTCGCGCACCGTGTGGGTTTCATTGGTTGCCACCACGTAATCATCGGGGTGGTCTTGTTGCAA